>CAYWUO010000005.1:0-24328 GCA_964461285.1 uncultured Pirellulales bacterium | reverse complement strand
TACGCTGAAAGATTGTCCGACACATTATTGTCCCGGATGTGGACACGGTATTGCCCATCGTCTGATAGCTGAAGTGATTGATGAACTGGGTATACACGACTGCACTATCGGCATTGCACCTGTGGGTTGTGCGGTGTTAGCATATAATTACCTTGATGTCGATATGATAGAGGTAGCACACGGCAGGGCACCGGCGGTGGCGACGGGAATGAAAAGGACCAATCCCGATAAAATAATCTTTTCATATCAGGGTGATGGCGACTTGGCAGCTATTGGAACGGGCGAAATAATTCATGCAGCGCACCGCGGAGAGCAGATAACCGTAATTTTTATTAACAACGCCGTTTTCGGGATGACCGGCGGCCAAATGGCGCCGACAACGGTTCTGGGTCAGGTCACGGCAACAACGCAGAAAGGCCGGGATGCTGCCTGCGAAGGTTATCCTCTGCAAATATCGGAATTATTGGCTGTTTTGCCGGGCGCAATCTATATTGAGCGTTGTTCTGTTTATAATCCACCCCAGATTCGTAAGGCCAAAAAGGCCATAAAACACGCCTTTGAACTGCAGGTTGATGGGGCACAAGGCTTTTCGCTCGTGGAAATTCTTAGCCCGTGCCCGACTTATTGGCGAATGACACCAGTCAAGGCAATGGAATGGATAGAAAAAGAAATGACAAAGGTCTTCCCGCTGGGCTGCCTGAAAGACGTGACCTAAACATAGTGAGTTGTAGCACGAGATACGATATGCGAGATACGAAGAAAGGTTTTTACGAAGAGGTTATCATCGCCGGCTTTGGCGGCCAGGGAATTATGCTGGCCGGCAAATTACTGGCCCAAGTGGCAATGGAGGCCGGCAGGGAAGTGACTTATATGCCCAGCTACGGCGCAGAGGTGCGAGGCGGGACAGCCAATTGTATGGTTGTTATTGCAGATGAGGAAATTGCCTGTCCTGTCGTCAGCAACCCCAGTTCGCTGATTGTACTGAATAAGGCCTCACTCGACAAATTCGCTCCTCGCCTTCAAGAAGGCGGACTGCTGGTAATGAACAGTTCTTTGATAGATACTGAGCCGCAAGTAGATGAAACAATCCTTGTTTTGAAAGTGCCTGCCGATGAGATAGCCGTCGAATTAGGCAATTTAAAAGTCGCTAATGTAGTAGCTTTGGGTGCATATCTGCAAAAAAGGGGTATATTCGGCGCTGATGCAGCAGCTAAATGCCTGTCAAAGACAATAGCTAAACACTACCATCATACATTACCAGTCAATACTGAAGCCCTGCACAAAGGTGCCGAAGTTGCCAAAAAAGCCTGACCCCTGGAGTTTGTTCTAAAAATCCCTGAATTTACTGTAATCTTTTTTGCGCTGGCGGTTTTTAATGGCGTAAATGAAGGTGGAATTCGTTAATATCTTGAATAAATATCACCGATGAGATAGAATATGTAAAACGCATAAAACGGTTCAGCGTGATAGTGGGAATGCAATAATGGCCAAGCAATCGAATAGTAAAAAACCTAAGGCAATTTGCAGTTTCTGTGGCCGGTCGTCGAGCCAGGATGATACGCTCATAGAAGGGCCGAATAAAGTCTTTATTTGTCACGAGTGTGTTGACCTGTGTCACAACATCATCCAGCAGAATCGCAAACGAGTTAGCAGAGTGGGCCCGGACCTCCAGGAAATGCCCAGGCCGAAGGAAATAAAAGAATATCTTGACCAGTATGTAATCGGGCAGGATCACGCAAAAAAATATCTCTCAGTTGCAGTGCATAACCATTATAAGCGACTTCTCCATAGCGATAGTAACGACAGCGATATTGAAATCGACAAGTCCAATGTCTTGTTAATCGGCCCAACCGGATGCGGCAAAACACTGCTTGCCCGTACACTTGCCCACAAATTAGAAGTGCCTTTTGCAATATGCGATGCGACTACTGTTACAGAGGCAGGTTATGTCGGCGAAGATGTAGAGAACTTCTTACTGCGATTGTTACAGGCCGCTGATTACGACATAGAAGCCGCCCAGCGAGGTATCGTATACGTTGATGAGATTGATAAGATTGGCAAGACGTATCAAAACGTCTCTATTACACGTGATGTTTCAGGAGAAGGTGTGCAGCAGGCGCTGTTGAAAATGCTTGAGGGAACTGTTGCCAACATTCCGCCTCAGGGCGGAAGAAAGCACCCGGAGCAGTCCTACATACAGATTGACACCACGCAAATACTGTTTATATGCGGCGGAACTTTTATAGGCCTGGAAAATATCGTAAAGAAACGGCTTGGCAAAAAAATGATTGGCTTCGATTCGGAACTATCCGGCAGAACCGATAAAAAAACCGAATACACCGATATAATTCAGCAGGTCACACCTGAAGATATCATCGAATATGGAATGATTCCAGAAATGGTAGGGCGGCTGCCGGTCATTACTACCCTCTCTGCTCTCGATGAAAATGCACTTATAGATATACTGACCAAGCCGAAAAATGCGCTGTGTAAGCAATATCAGAGATTCTTTGAGATGGAAGATGCAGAGCTTGAATTTACTGACGGTGCCCTGCATGCGCTGGCACAGAAGGCGCTCGAGCGTGACACCGGTGCCAGGGCGCTGCGTGCGATTGCCGAGGAGCTAATGGTTGATTTGATGTATCGACTGCCTGAGGAAGCGAAACCCGCAAGGTACGTAATCACCCGCGATATTGTCGAGGGCAAAGCGGAATTGCTCAGTGCAAAACAAAATACAAAAAAAGAATCCGCATAAAAACAGACCTTTCGTTTATCTTCTATTCCACAACCTCCACTTGTGAGAAGTTCTGCACTAATAAGTTGTAGACCAATATTGCGTCGCCGTTGTGCAACCTGATACAGCCCTGAGAACCTGCGGTACCGATTTCTTCCGGCTTCTTTGTGCCGTGAATGGCAAAGCCGGTCCTGTCCTTGGCCTGGCCTTCGATGCCTTTGAGCCCTATCCACCTTGAGCCCAAAGGATAGTCATCGCTTTCAGGATGATATGTTTTGCCGGTAATCGGGTCGGTCCATACGGGTTTTATGAGTTTGCCGCCCGGCTTGACGACCCAGAGCCCGGTTGGTGTTTCCATACTCGACTTGCCCAGACCTACAGGGAAGCTCCGTACGTAGGTATTCTGAAGAAATAAATCCATTGTAAAGTTTGAGCGGTATACCCTGGCGTGGAACGGGCCGTTGATAACTTTTATCGTTTCCCCCGCCTGCAGGGCCTCAGGCCGCCTGATATTGTTAATCTGCATTAGTATCTCGTATGGCACTTTAAATTGTCTGCCGATATTTTTAAACAGTTCGCCCTGTTTGACCTTGTAATTGCTGCAAAGCTTGTCTTCGGGGAAAACGTTCCTGCTGAATAACCATTTATCAGCAAGTATAGAGAGCCGGTCTTTTACAAATGCCCGCTGTTGAGTGCTCATTGGCATTGGCAACGCTTCGTTTAACCGGTCACGTGCATCCAGGATTTTGCCGGGAGTTTCACTAATTAGCGCCATAGCTTCTGCAATAAGCTCATTTACTTTAGAATCATCTTCGACAGTCGGCTCAGGTATTTCCATCAGATTAGGCGCGGGCATTGGTTCTGGTGGCTCAGGAACAAGTGGCTCGTTCATTTCCGGTACATTAGTATCGTTTGTCGTTGCTAAAGTTTCGTTTTTACGAAAAAAATTAGAACCATAAATCAAAGCAATCACCAGCACGACAACCAGCAGGGCTACAATTATATATATCCAGCTTTTGGACCAGCTTATTCCTCCACTAATACGAGGATAACGAGCCATCTTGTTCTCCTTTCGAGTTATTGGGTTCCCGCCTTGCGGGGTTCCTTAAAATATATTATTTCTTCATCGGTTACTAAAAAGTCAACTTGCTCATCACGCTCTGTTGCCGGTATTGAGTCAACCACCTGCTCGGCGAAAGCAAAGCCGCATCTGGGAGCGGTGAGTTTTTTATTGGTTAAGAACCTGTCATAGTACGAACCGCCGCGGCCAAGCCGATTACCCTTCTTGTCGAATCCTAATCCCGGTGTAACCACCAAATCTATATTATCAAACGGTATAGGCACTCCCGTTGTCGGATTTCGCAGGCCGTTCACTCCGGTTGAAAGCCCTGTTTCCAGTGAAGTTATCTGAACAGGTATCATATGCCTTTGCTGCCAGGAAATCTTTGGTACGACTACTGTTTTGCCGAGCTGCCAGGTGTGAAGTATTGCCTCTGAAGTATCGACCTCGTGGGGCAGTGATAAAAACATCATAATTGCCGATGCGCTTTGAAACTGCGTAGTAGAAACCAGATTTTGGCATGCCTTTCGGCTTTTCTCGGCCCTCTGTGGCGAGGCTATAGCAAGCAAACGATTCCGTAGGTCTCGGCGCAGCTGAGCCTTGTCCATTTTGTTATCCTTCTTTATTACCATTTTTTTTGTCATCGTTGCTATTTTTTAACAGGATTTGCAGCTTTTGTAAATAATGCTTCATATTTTTTTCAAATCCGACATCTTTTGGGATGTAATATTTCTTCGCCGGCTTTGGCAGATACTCCTGTGGTACGAAACCATCCTTAAAATTGTGTGGATACTTGTAGTCAGTGCCGAAACCTAATTTCCTGGCAGCGGGGTAATGGCTGTCCTTTAGATGTTTTGGTACGGCTTTGAGCGGCTCCTGCTGTACATCGGCCGCCGCTTGCCATATAGCAGAAGCTGAGGCATTTGATTTCGGCGCACAGGCAACATATATAGCAGCCTGCGCCAAAACCAGCTGTGCTTCAGGCAAACCCACAAACTCGGATATCTGAACGGCCGCTGCAGCAAGAACCGTAGCCATTGGGTCGGCATTTCCTACGTCTTCAGTGGCGCAGATAGCAATTCGCCGGGCAATAAAGCGCGTGTCTTCCCCGCCGGCGAGCATTCGCGCCAGCCAGTAAACGGTGGCATCAGGGTCGCTGCCTCGCATACTCTTTTGCAAGGCGCTTGCCAAATCATAGTGCGTATCACCAGTGCCGTCGTACACAAATGTCTTTTGTTGTATCGACTCCTTCGCAACTTCCAGATTAAATTTTACTTTTCCTTTGTGCTTTTGTGCTGCCTGTGACAACACGCCTACCTCCAGAGCGGTCAGGGCTTTTCTGGCGTCACCGTCGCAGGCGTCTGCCAAAAATTTCAGCGCCTTTTCGTCTGCCTCGACATCGAGCTTGCCAAGCCCTCGTTCGGTATCGTTAATTGCTTTATTGAGCAATTGTAAAACATCCTGTTGGTTAAGCGGCTCAAAATGAAATACGGTACTTCGGGAAATCAATGGCGAATTGACTGCGAAATAAGGATTTTCCGTGGTGGCTCCAATGAGGATTAAAACACCCGCTTCGACATCATCCAGCAGGACATCCTGCTGGGCTCTATTGAAGCGGTGTATGTCGTCGATAAAAAGTACGGTTCTTACTCCGCCTGTTGCGAGCCGGTCATGTGCAGCAGTGATTATCTGGCGAATATCTCTGACGTTGGCTGCAGGTGCACTGAGATGGTAGAATTTGGCTTTGGTATAATTCGCGATAACTTTCGCCAGCGAGGTTTTTCCGACACCTGGTGGGCCGTAAAATATCAGACTGCTGAGCTTATCGGCCTGGAGCATCCTCGATAGCAGTTTATCGGGCCCAAGAATGTGCTTTTGTCCGATAAATTCATCGAGCTTTCTCGGCCTCATCCGGACAGCAAGCGGCGCTGCGGACTCTAAATTGACTTCTTCTGACTTGCTGAACAGTTTTTTATCGGTCTCATCCTTAAGCATTGAATATATTATATGCCGGAAGCTGAAATCTGTCGAAAAGTTTTTTAGATAGGGCGTGAGTGTAAATATAGGTAATTTTTTTTTTGACAAAACAAAAACAAAAAAATAATTAAAAAAATCAAGATTTTTTTTGCTTTACACATATATATGGGTTATATAACCTGAATTAAGAAAAGTTAATTGGGGTTTACATATACGTAAGAAAATAGCCAAGAGTAATTGGCGGGGATTGTGTACGTTAGAAACTGTTTGGTTTGTATAAATTGAGGGAACAAGGAGTTTTTCGAAAGGAGTTGATTATGTTAAAGAAATTGTTATTGGTAGGTATTATGGTGATTTGTATGTGTGGTTCCGCTGTTCTGGCACTGGACCCGATGGGGCCTCCAGCCGCGGGCTTGGCACAGAAACAGTGGAGTGCCGGAATTGAGTATTCGTACACCGACATGGACATGAAAGCAATTAATGGTAAAACAACTTTGATGAGTCCGTTTGAAACAGAATCGTTTGGGATCAGTAATGTCAAGATTGATAAGATATACGGCAGGATTGGATATGGCATCAGCGACAAATGGGAGGCATTTTTGCGTTTAGGTGCTGCTGATGCGGAAGGCGATGCAGACTGGCCTGAGCATTATTCAACCGAAGGAAGCGTTGACAGCGATAGAGGCTTTGCTTTTGGTTTCGGCACAAAGGCGACCTTCTTCGAGCAAAGCCCCAAGCTTAAGTGGGGCGGCCTGGCTCAAATGAGCTGGAGAAAAAATGATGGGAAATTGACGATAGAAGAGGGTGTGTACAGTGGCTTAGAAGCAGATACTCAAATAGAGGTATTAGAAGTCCAGTTGGCCTTAGGACCAACCTGGCAGGCAGCTGATTACATTAGCGTTTATGGTGGCCCGTTCCTTCACTTCGTTGACGGTGAGCTGAAGGGTAAGGCATATGGTGAAGAAGGCGAATACGACCTTGAGCAGGACTCCGTTTTTGGCGGTTATATCGGCACTCAGATTGGTGTCACGAATAGCTGTGACCTAAATCTCGAGGCTATGTTTACAGGCGATGCAACTGCATGGGCCGTATCCCTCATCTTTGCTTTGTAAGATTTGAAGCTTGTTAATTGCTTAGTACTAAGCTAATGACACAAAAAGGGCTGTGAGTTTTAGACTCGCAGCCCTTTTTTTATAAAGGGGCTTTTTGACACTCTTTTTCCGTCCAGTTTATGAAAAGTCCTCCTAACAGATTTTTTATCAGATTTGCAACAGACATATCAATTATACCCATAAAACAAAATCGCTAAAAAGGGCTTTATATATATTAAAAATATTAAGGGCGCAGAGTCCGAAATGCCGAAAATGCTATGAATAGTACGAGTAAATAGATGGAATATGGCGTTTTTTGAAAGGATTTGGCTATGGAAAGGAAAATGTTACTGTTTTTTGCTGTTGTAGTGGTGGTTGGCTTGTGTGGTTCGTCTACCTTGGCGCTAGATCCGATGGGGCCTCCGACGGCTGGTCTTACGCAGGGTCAGTGGAGCGCCGGCCTCGATTATGCTTACAGTGAAACGGACCTTGAATTCGATGGTAAATTTAATATTGACCTCTATGGTTCCCCTCTTTACCCTCGTGCCATTAAGGACAAGCTTGTGTTCGAAAATGTGGAGATGCATAAGGCCTACTTTAATCTTGGATACGGCATCATGGACAACTGGGAGGCATTTTTCCGTGTGGGTGGAGCCAGAGCGGAAGCCCAAAAGCCCACGCGAGAGATATATGCTGATATGTATGGGGACGACGTGTATATAGATGAAGATGGCCCCGCACACGATTGGGACTCCGGCCTTGCCATCGGTTTTGGCACCAAGGCAACCTTATGGGAAGACACTAACCTCAAGATAGGCGGACTATTTCAAGCAAGCTACACAAAGATGGACATACGTGTAAAGTACCAAGGCATGATTTGGGATGAATTCACACCTGCCTATGGTCTGTGGGCTGTGCCGTCGGAAGGGGAATTGGAGTTATGGGAGTTGCAACTCGCAATAGGCGCAACTTACGAGATGTCACCGAGATTTAAGGTATATGGTGGCCCGTTCTGGCACTACGTGGACGGCGAATATAACTTCGATGGTTCGGGTTACTTTATACCGGACGTGGACCCTATGGCTCCCTGGTACTCCATTACCACTGATGGCCGTTACGATGTCGAGGCTAAATCACAGTTTGGCGGCTACCTCGGTGCACAGATTGATGTTACGGATAACGTAGTTTGCAACGCTGAATGTATGCTTACCGGTGACGCTGTTGGAATTGGTACGAGCTTGGTATGGATATTTTAGTAACAGACAGAACTGAATTGTTTGTTGTTTAGCAGAATTAAAGTAGATATGTAAAAAAAGGCCGGTTTCGAAACTGGCCTTTTTTATTTAAATTCATTCCTGCTTTAACGGCAATGACAGACCGCACTAAACAACTCTACCCGCCATAAATTTCGCAGTTTTTATTAAGGCGTCTTTAGCGTCGCTATCTTTCAAGTCGGCTAATGCCGCAATAGCTTTTTTGGCGAACTCTTGTGCCCGATTGTGCGCGTATTTCAGGCTGCCATAAGACCTAAGCATTTCAGCGAGACCCGCACCAATTGAGCTTAGGCTCTGCCTGATTAGTGCGGGGTCATCTGCAACTTTAAGCAGGTGTATTACAGCCAGAGTCAGCTTGTTTTTATCAGCGTCACTGCCGAGAGTTTTGCCTGTTTTATTTTCATCACCGATTATATCCAGCAAGTCATCGGTGATTTGAAATGCAATTCCGGCATTTAAACCAAAGCACCGTAGCGATTGAAGCTGCGTTTCGGTTCCCTTTGACAAAAGGCCGCCAAGATAGCAGCAGCTACTAAAAAGAGAGGCGCTTTTCTCGGTGATTATGTCTAAATACTGTGATTCGCTCAATTGCCAGTTCTGCCTTTGGCTTATCTGGCTCAATTCACCTTCACAGACCCGGGCAGCGGCAGCAGCGATTTCTTTTGCTATCTGTGAATTTAGCTTGACGCACATCTTGAAAGCTCGGCTAAGCAGAAAATCTCCCAGTAGAACAGCGGATTCGTTACCCCACAATCTATTTATTGTGGGTTGTCCTCGACGTCTTTTTCCATCGTCTATAACATCATCGTGCAGAAGCGTGGCATTGTGAATAAGCTCAAAAATCGCTGCGACACGAATGTGCTCGTCAGTGATTTTGCCGATGGCACTGCCGGTAAGCAAAACCAGGCCGGGCCGAATCATTTTGCCGCTGCTGGTATTAACATATTCGAGCAGCTGGTTAGCAATCCTTGTTTTTGCAGAGGCAGCTAATTGCTCGTTGACCAGCTTTTTTACTTTGCGTAACTGGCCATTGATAAGCTTAAAATCAGGAGCTTCGCTTTGTTTAATACTGTCGGATGTGCCTGTCCTGGATTGCTGTGAAGGGTTCATCTGTGCCCGTAACTCCATGGCTTTAACGTGTAGCGTTTAGCAGATATGAAATTCGATACTTGTCCGCCAGACGTACGGCGGACTTGTCTGACGAAAGTCAGGATTAGAGCTTATCTGGTAAACGCTATTTCTCCTTTCTGTGGGCATATTTGAAGAAATTTTTTCTTAGCATTTTTGTAATTGGCCCGGGTTTACCATCACCGACAACTCTGCCGTCTATCTCGATGATACCAATAACTTCGGCAGCTGTGCCGGTGAGGAAAAATTCGTCGCAGGTATATAAATCAAATTTCGTAAGGTTTTTTTCAATCACTTCAAGGTTTTCTTCTTTGGCAAGTTTGATAACGGTAGCCCGAGTTATCCCATCCAGAGTGCCGGCTTCAACCGGTGGTGTTAAAATACAGGAATTTTTCACAATAAAGACATTATCTCCCGTTGCTTCAGCAACGTATCCTTTATGGTTGTACATAATTGCTTCCGGCACATTATTGTCCAGCGCCTCAATTTTGGCTAAGATATTGTTGAGATAGTTCATGCTCTTGACCTGAGGCGGAAGTGTCAGTGGATGATTGCGAAGCGTGCTTGCACTGATTACCTTCATTCCTTTTTCGTAAAGCTCTTCCGGATAAAGCTGGATATTATCAGCTATGATAAATATTTTGCTATTCTCACACACAAAAGGATTCAATCCCAAAGTTCCTATTCCACGAGTAACCGCCAGTCGAATATAACCATCGACAACGTCATTAGCTTCAACAGTTTTTTCAACTGCACTGATAAGCTTCTGTTTGCTCATCGGGATTACAAGACGAATCACCTTGGCTGATTCATAAAGACGTTTGATGTGGGCCTGAAGCTTAAATATCCTTCCGTTATAAACACGAATGCCTTCAAAGACTCCGTCACCATAAAGAAGGCCATGGTCAAAAACAGATATTTTAGCATCTGCCTCGTCAACAAGTTTGCCATCAAGCCAAATTTTTAACCCCATAAAGTCTCCTATTAATAAATAAATGAACAAATCATAAGTTAATCAGCCCACAAATAATATTGTGTCCTTATATCCTTATGTGTCCTTATATCCTTATGTGTTCTTATGCTCTATCTTTCCGTCAGCTAAGGTTATAATCCTGTCGGCCCTTTCTGCAATCCTTTCATCGTGAGTTACCATTATAATTGTCTGGCCTGCTCGACTTAATTTTTCGAGGACGTCTAAAATACCATTTCCCGTTGCAGAGTCAAGATTTCCTGTCGGCTCATCGGCCAAAAGTATCCTCGGTTCATTCATTAATGCCCTGCCGATAGCCACTCTTTGCCTCTCGCCGCCTGATAACTGATACGGCTTATGATTAGCTCTATCAGCCAATCCCAGCAGGTCGAGCAGCTCTCTTGCCCGGCTCTTTGCCCATCTACGGCATGCAAACCATCCGATTGTGGTCTTTAAGGCCATCGCCGGCAAATAGACGTTTTCCAGTACATTTAATTCGTCCAATAAATGATAAAACTGAAAAACAAATCCCACCATTTTATTGCGGAATATGTTCAGCTCGTTACTGCTGTACTGGTTTAGTTGTCGACCTTCAAATTTAACGATACCTTTATCGGGCCTGTCAAGGGCGCCTAATATATGCAGTAGCGTGCTCTTGCCGCTGCCTGAAGCCCCGACTATTGTCACAAATTCACCTTTGCTCACCGCCAAATCGACACCTTTGAGCACCTTAACCTCTGTCTCGCCCATCCGGTAAGTTTTATAAATCCCAACAGAGTCTAATATAAAATCGTTTTTACTCACAGTTGGCCCACCTGCAATGTTTCTATCGGCTTTAATCTTGCTGCCTGCCAGGTCGGTATCAGTGCGCCAGCAAGGCACGCAACAATCGCTGAAAAGATAATCCCAAACAAAACGCTAAGTTTAATATGATTTGGAATATCCCCTATAGCATAAATTGACCTGTCCCACAACTGAAATCCGAAGTGCTTGAAAAGCCAGTTTTCTATCTGGTTTATATGCACCAAAAATCGCCATCCGCCCACCGAACCTATGGCAGAACCCAAAAGTCCCACTAAAAAAGCAAAGCCCAAAAACAATTGAATGACATTGGCATTCGAAACTCCTATACTTTTCAATATTCCTATGTCCTTACTCTTATGGCTGATAATTATATAGAAAACCACAAGGACAATAAAAACAGTCGTAATCCCAACAAGGCCAAACAGAGCGGTCATCATTGTCTGCTCTTTTTCCATTGCTGCGATGTATGCGCGTCTGTTACTTTTCCAGCTCTGTACAGTCACTGTGTTCAAAATATCGCCATCTCTTTTTTGCTTAAACTGTTGCCATAGTGAAGCGACCCTTTCACATCCGGCCTTTAATTTGATGTTTGGCTTGAACTTAATATGGATGGCATTTGCTCTTTTATCCGGTCCAGCCATACCACAAAGCAGCTGTGCCTGTTCAAAAGGCAAATATACTATTGAGCTGTCTACTCTGGCCAGTCCGCTTTGGGAAGTGTCACTATAGTAGAAAGTTTTTGTGTTGACCAGTCCCAGTCCACCTGCTTTCGCAAGAGCACCCTTTGCAGTTAACGGAAAGCAGGTTATCGCAAGGGCTATGTCCGCCTCGGCTGGACTAAAGCCGTAAGTATATCTGCCTTGTTCGTCCCGCTGTAATGCGAGGTCAACTCCCAATACACAACCCATAAAATTCGGGTCTTTTATAGACTCAAATACCTTCGAGACATCGTCTTTATTGTAATGCAGCGTTTGACCAAAGCCGGTAACCTGGCTGTGTTTGACCGGGTCGATGCCCATAATCTCAACGCCGTAGTTTTGCTCCGAGCCTTTGCGGCTTATCAAAGCGTAGCTTTTTATCACGGGCGATACGCCTTCAATGAAATTTTCCCTGCCCAATATCTCTATAAAATCTTCGTAGTGCGCAAAGCCCACCAGCGATTCGGTGCCAACGACACAATCCCCTACAAAGCTGTGATTTTCCTGCTTAAAGTCACTAACCAGCCCTGTCAGTATGGTCATCACAACAACAACGATAAAGACGCAAAGAGCAACCGCTGCAACCGCAAAATATGCTATCCGCCGTTTGACCAAATACCTGATTGCAAGAATAATCTTGTACATTTTAGTTAGTATGTATTTTTATCATTTCTGCCTGTGAATGAATCTGCGCTATTTCCGGCGCCTGTTTATTCGTACCTCAAGATTTCAACCGGTCTTGTCATTGCAGCAACAATTGCAGGTATCAATGCCCCGATAGCAGCTGCTAAAGTGGCCGACAATACAATGGGCAAAGCGGAGTTCCAGTTGACTTCATTAGGTATCCTGCTAAACATATACACGCTGCTCTTCCACAGTTTCAAGCCAAGTATTGTTGTTATCCACTGTTCAATCGTATTTATATTTTTTGTAAAGATGTATCCCAGGACGACTCCGGTCCCTGAGCCGACCAGGCCTATAAAAATTCCAAAACCAACGAAAATAAAAGCCACTGAGCTGCTTGCTGCTCCGCAGCTTTTTAGTACTGCGATGTCCCTCTGCTTTAGTCTTACAATCATGTAAAAAATACAGAATATCAATACAATCACGCTGAAACTTACAACGCCAAATACCAATAACAGAACGCCCATCTGCTTTAACAGGGCAGCAACATATTTGCTTTGCATCTGTTGAGCTGTCTGGATATCAGTATATCTTATAAGATGTGATGCCCATTTAAGCTCTTCAGCGGCAAAAACCTGCCACACACCGCGAATCTGTGCCAGAGCCGCTTCTGTGTCGGCGTCGGGGCTGAGTTTAATTTGAATCTGGTTGGCAAGCTTCTCGTTTTCATTGGGATATAAAATCTGCTGTAGATGTTCTATTGGCAGGTACACAAATCTTTTATCAAGGTCATAGACGCCCGTAAAAACAATATCGGCAATTGTGAACTTTAGCGTTCTTCTCTTAAACCTGCCCTGAGCGGGAGTGTCTTTGTCCTCTATTACAGCTCCTGTTGTAAGAACAACCTGTTGGCCAAGCATCTTTTCGATTGACTGAAGATCATATTCATCGGTCTTTTCATCTGGCTCGGTTATAACTGCGATTCCTACAAATCCCCCGATTGAGTTAGTGAGGTTGGGAACTTCGAAGGTTGGGTCATCTGGCAGGAGTTTTTGTTTGAGCAGAAACTGCTTATAACCGGTTACCTTTGCCCGCTTGGCCGCTTCAATTCCCAGGATTTCCACCGCGCGAACGTTGCCTTTGCCTAAATGCAGCAGGCCTTCAGCTGATAGTATCGCTGTCGCTGCCTTTACAGCCCCAATTTGCTCGAGGCGTTTGATAAAAAGCTCGTATTTCTCGAATTTAACCGGTGCCGAAAGAACAACATCGCCTACGGTATCCACTGCACTTTGTTCGAACGCGCCGATAAAGCTGGTGAAGAGACTCACAACAACTATTAATAAAGATACAGACAGAGCAACTGCTGCAATACTCAAATACACGATTTTTCTCTTACGCAGGTATTGCAGCCATAAAAATAATTTCAACATTGTGGTATTCGTTATTGCTTAGTCGTTAGTATTTAGCCCCGCATTTTACGTGGTGCCTGGTTTCTCAGCGATTAGTCTTTTACAGGCTTTAGAAGCGGAAACAGCACCACGTCTCGAATACTTGTAACACCGGTCAAGACCATTATTAATCTGTCAATTCCAATTCCCAGCCCGCCTGCCGGCGGCATACCGTATTTCAGGGCCGTTATATAGTCTCTATCCATCTTTGTTAGTGATTCTTCCTGGCCACGGAGCTGATGAAGGAAATTCTCATATTGCTCAGCAGGGTCGTTTAGCTCGGTATATGCATTAGCCAGTTCCATCCTGGCAATAAATAACTCGAACCGCTCGGCAAATTTTGAATTGTCTTTCTTGCGCTTGGCTAACGGACAAAGTGTTGCCGGATAGTCAATCACAAATGTAGGATTGATGAGATTGGCTTCAACAGTAGCCTCAAATACCTCATTTATGGCCACCACATCGTCCATATCCGGCTCATCTATGTTCAGCTGCCTCGCCTTTTTCCTTATAGCTTTGATATCATCGATATCGCAGTCGCTATATTGTTTTAGGAGCTCTGCATATTTTGCCCGCCGCCAGGGTCGAGTATAGTCAATCGTCTCTTCACCAAGCTTGATATTCTTATCCGAACAGTGTTTTTCCAAACATTCAGAGATAATCTCTTCTGTCAAATCCATCATCACGTTGTAATCAGCGTAGGCCTGGTACAGTTCGAGCATCGTAAATTCCGGGTTGTGCTGCCTGCTTAGCCCCTCGTTGCGGAAATTCCGGTTTATCTCAAAAACCTTTTCCATTCCGCCGACTAACAGTCTCTTCAGGAAGAGCTCCGGCGAAATTCGCAAAAATAAATCTAAATCCAGGCTGTTATGATGTGTAATAAACGGCTTTGCCGCGGCTCCTCCGGCTATCGTCTGCATCATCGGTGTCTCAACCTCCAGAAAGTCGCGTGATTTAAGAAATTCACGAATCGTTGTTATAATGGCACTACGTTGCTTAAAGCGCTCCATTACCTCTGGATTGGCCCATAAATCTACGAATCTGTGTCGATATCGCAGGTCAATGTCCGCAAGACCGTGGAATTTTTCCGGCGGCTGGCACAGACATTTGCCAAGAAGCGTTAGACTATCAGCCCATATAGTAATTTCACCCGTTTGTGTTTTGCCTAACTGCCCGGCGGCGCCGATTATATCACCAAGCTCAAGTAATTTGGCAAGAGGCCATCCTGATGCCTGCTCGTCGAGCAGCTTTTTACTCAGGCCAATCTGGATGGTCCCACTGCGGTCCCGCAGTGTAATAAAGATGAGCTTGCCAATATCCCTTAGCAGGACAATTCTGCCGGCACATTTAGCTCGTTGCGTCTCGTCGCCTTCAGTAAATCTGCTTTTGATATCCTCGGCTGCTTCTGCGCCGTCGAACCTTTCCCCGTAAGGGTCAATGCCCAACTCTCTGATACGGCTTAGTTTTTCTTGTCTCTGACGTTCAAAGCGGTGTTCAGGGCCTGGTGAGGAAGAGTCTCTTTTTATATCTTTTGTGTTTGTCAAATCTGCTTACCTTTTAAAAGCCAAAAGTCAGCCGGCTCGTGCCGATTTCAATTCAGCTGAACGACTCGACCGGGTTCGCTGGAGTTTCGCAGCCGAAGCCTGAGCCTTTGCCTCGACTAACTTACTCTTGATAACTAAAACGCCAACTGCTAACTGTGGGTCTGCAGCCAGGGTCTCTTTAATTGTATGTTTTTTAAGCCCTTGCTTGGAGCTGTTTGTCCCGGTTTTAACCAGTACGTCATTATCGCGTTGCACTTCAATCATTTTTTTAAGCTCATCACTTCTTAATTCAACCTCGATATCCGGTCCAATGCCCCAATCCTTTCTGCCGTGTTTTTTCACTGCATCCTGGCTTTCGACCCTTTGGCCGGAGGGTAAATGATAATACGCCATCGTATATTTTAGCTGGGCACCTCCGCCTGGATAGTATGTTATTCCCTGTACGCTGCCTTTACCATGGGTTCTTTTTCCCACCAGGATTGCCCGGTTGTGTTTTTCGTCCGCCAATGCTCCTGCTACTATCTCCGAAGCACTGGCCGAGCTGGAATTTATTAGTATAACAAGCGGATAATTCGGATGTGTATTTTCCTCGTGTGCCGCCTCAAAGACTAATCCCCTGCCAAAACCCCGTTCTGTTCTAACTATCAAACCTTCTTTGAGAAATTTATCGGTTACCTCAACTGCGCTATCTAAAAGCCCGCCGGAGTTAAATCGCAGGTCCAAAATCAATCCCTTTAATCCTTTTTCTTCAAGCTTGTTTAATACTTTTTCCAGGTCTTCAGAAGTTCTCTCGGAAAAGCTTGTTATCCGGACATAGCCGATTTTTTCCTCGTCATCAATCATATACAGCCATCTACCTGCTTTTGTCCTTTGCCAGCCTCGAAGCGTTGGAACGGTTATCCTGGCTCTGGTTATTGTAATGTCCCCGGTTTCTTCCTCGCCGGCATGTCTTATTGTCAACGTCACTTTCGTTCCTTTCGGGCCGGTAATCTTGTGAACCGCACATAGAAGGGTCATATCTTTCGTTTCAATCCCATCTACCTTTTCTATCACATCCTCCGCGTCGAGACCGGAGTTATATGCCGGTGTATCAGGCAGCAAACTTGCTACCGTTAAAAGTCCTTTTTGTTTCGTAATCTCTATGCCAATGCCTGTAAACTCATTGGTCATCATCTTCTGAAAATCCTTAACCTGCTTTGGCCATACTACAACTGTATAAGGGTCGAGTGTGGATAGCGCCGCTTCGGCAAACTGTGCAATCAGTACTTGGCGAGGCAAATCAACGGTTGTTTCGTTAATCGCCAAAACCTTTTTAAAAACATCTGTGAATTCCTCCTCGCCAAATCCTGTGTGGGATTGTTCAACTTCGCCTAAAACTGCCGACAAAGCAACTGACCAGGCGGCAAGTTTCCCGCTGTCAGGAGCCGGGAAAGACTCCTGAGGTTCTTCCGGCTGCTTCAGTGGCAGCTCAGGCACGGATGAGGAGACTCCGGTTAGGTTTTTTGATAAGTCGGGATATGATAAACTTACCACCTCTGCCAGTAACTTGCATCGCTTGATGGCGTTGGTTATCATTTGTTTGTAATCAATAATGTCAATGTAATTGGTTTTCAGGAAATCAATCGCCCAGACAAATATCTCTTCACTTACGCCCTGAAAACGTTCTTTTCGGGTCTCACACGGACTGTCCATGAAAGTTGCAGCAATACCGGCTTTCTCCACGAGATGCTCGGCATATTCTGTGTACTGTTCGTTGTCTGTTTCGATAGCCTGCAGCCAGCTATAGCATATTATATATGCATCGAGCCATTTCCCTTCAGATTCATATTCAGCCGATTTGTTTATTGCTTTCTGGATGGTTTGTTTTACATACGGCTTGGACAGAAGCTCTTCTTTTTGTTGCTCGTCTGCAAGCTCGCGCGCCCTGGCAATTACTGAAAGTGCCTCAGTGATATTATTTGCATCACTTACGCTATTTACGTCATTGACATCGTTGTTGTCTGCTTTGGTGCTCAGCTTTTCCAGTTCCGCCAGCTTCTCTTTGTATGCATCCTCACGAGCAGATTGACGCTGTTGACGTATTGCCTGGTACTCCTGGATAGTTTGTGCTAATTCTAATAAAATTGGCGATTGACTCTTTGTGTCCTTGCCGTGTTTTTCTATTAGCTTGCCGGCCTCGTCGAAATTGCTCTGATAAATTAGCTCGCATACTTTCTTTGTCAGGCTGAGTGAATTTGTTGCAGTATCAGGGGTTTCGGAGGCATCCGGAACTGCCGGCTGTGCCGCAAATGTGTGAACCACCAACAAAAGAACAATTCCTGTTAAAATAACTGGGTGTCTCATGTTTTGCATATATTTATTCCTAATCTATGTTCCATATCTGTGATACTATACCCAGGCAAACCATAAGCCATCCATCCTCCAAACCTCATCATTCGCGGTGATACGGGAGAACGGACAAGTCACAAGTGGCCTTACTGACACTCGCTTGCTTTTCCGGCACAACCTAAAACGTGCAGTTTGTGTTTTACCATATCTTTGATGGCCTCTCTGCCGGGCCCGAGGTACTTGCGGGGGTCAAACTCAGCGGGTTTCTCGGCAAAGACCTGCCGGATTTTAGCTGTCAACGCCAGCCGCAAATCGGTGTCGATGTTGACCTTGCAGACAGCCATCTTTGCCGCCTTGCTGATGGATTCTTCCGGTACACCCATTGCATTAGGCATATTACCGCCGTATTTGTTAATGAGGTCAACAAACTCCTTCAGCACGCTGCTGGAGCCGTGCATAACCAGTGGGAAACCGGGCAGCTTATCGGAAATCTCTTGTATTACGTCGAAAGCTAATTTCGGTTCGCTCTTGAATTTATAGGCGCCGTGGCTGGTTCCACAGGCAACAGCCAGAGAATCACAACCACTCTTCTCGACGAACTCTATCGCCTGGTCCGGGTCAGTTAAGTGCTTTCTGACATCGTCAACTCCAACCACGTCCTCTTCGATTCCACCTAATCGACCCAATTCGGCCTCTACCACGGCATCGTATTTGTGAGCATATTCGACTACCTTCTTGGTAACTGCGATGTTTTCCTCAAATGGAAGTTTTGATGCATCTATCATTATCGAAGTAAAACCATCGTCCACAAATTGTTTACAGGTCTCAAAACTGTCTCCGTGGTCAAGGTTTGTTGCTATAGGAATATCCGGATTTTCTTCAACCACTACGTTGATAATCGCATTCAAGTAGCTAATCTTTGCATATTCACGTGCGCCTCTGGAGACCTGCAGGATAAGCGGAGCTTTTTCTTCAGCTGCAGCATCGATAATACCCTGTGTTATCTCCATATTGTTCACATTAAACGCACCAATCGCATAACCGTTTTTATAGGCCATCTCGAACATTTTTTTCGTATTAACCAACGCCATAGCAATCTCCTTAAATTTCTGAACTTTTCCGCCTGCGGCGGATTTACCATAAGACAATAACTATTTGGTTGCCCTTGCCTCCCTTCTTACTTATCAGGAAAGCAATAAGGTACAAGCGAGTATAGTATACAATAATTAGTTGTTAATAGCCAGCCGGGCCGGCTAATCTCGTATATCTTCTTGGCCCAAGAGCCATTTCCGGCACGCCCTGAGGCCATATACTAAATGCAATTGCTTGTCTGTCCAGCGACTCATCCACGCTGTACGTCAGGGCCCAATAAAGCCTGTGGTACCGCCGGAGGAGCGTTATATCACTGCGTATGTTATCGCCGTAGTCGAAATCAAACTGCTGCGAGAATACTATCGTATATCGCGGGTCAAGTGCATAAGTGGCCGCAAAAGTAAAGGCATTTGTGCCTTCTTCGTCCAAAACCTGGACCCGTCTTAAGTATCGGCTGCCTATATAATAGCTCAAATTAGGCCAGCGTAAGTGCGAAAAGCCGAAATTAAGTTGCTGCACAACACCGCTTCGCACATCATAATTTATATCGGATAGTATCGCAGTAGTATCACTCAAATTCCAGATGTAGTCTGCCCCAATATAGCTGCGTTTCGGCCCGAACATCTCAAATCGCTGAAGTCCGGCCATAAGGTCGCCATTATAGATACCAGGTGCTGACATCGCACGTAGCGGCACAAATGGCTTGTTCCAGAGGAATCTATCTGCACCGCTGGTGCCAGCGCTTTCAGAGTCGTCTACCCACGTAAACTCGGTATTCAGCCGCATCCAGTCAACGGTTCGCATCATGTTACCGCTGCCTCTTTTTGTTTGCAGCCGCTGGGAAATACCTACGTTCAATATATCATGCTGTTCGACGACCGAGTCGCTTTCGGTGTAGGCGACAGCCGTTAAGTAAGGCCTTATAATATGCCGTAACTGGTTCAAGTCCCAAAGACGCGATTTGACATCAGGATAGACCTTCCAATATGGCAATGTTGATACCCGCATCCCAGCTTCACCTATCCAGACGTCGTTTTCACCGGGTTGGCCTGTATAAGTACCATCCACGAGAGACCTTGTAAAACCGCTTCGGTCATCATAGCCGAGTGTTCCGGCCACAAATGGAACGATTTTGAAAGCATCCAGCTGGATCGGTATATCAAGCTCGGTTCTGTGTGAAGCAAATGAAAAAGCCCCTTCGTCCATCATTATTGCATGCTTGTCGCCTATCTTCTGTTGCAGCCGGCTGACCTGGGTATCGCTGTACAAAGTAAACTTATCATTAAACAGAGACTGACCAGTCCAGTGAAACTCCGCGGTGGGCAACTCTTCCAGCTCATCAGCAAAATCGTTTATCCGCGCCTTGCCCAAGAGGGATAGACCCCAGTTGTCCTCGATGCGCTTCAAATGGACGATTGTTTCCTGCTCTTTTTCAGAATTAAATTCGTTGCGGTAATACTGTTCTATAAAGTTCTCATCGGATGCATAGCCAAGCTCGGTAGTTACCTGCCAGCCGTAAGGCAGAAAATGCCTGTGTTGGAAGCGGAGTCGGCCGCGAAGCTTATGGGGCGGCTCAAGGTTTTTTCGGCTAAAGTGTCTGCTAAGGTCGTCATCGCCGGTGTCGTGTATAATATAACCTAATAGTTTACCGAAGTAATTTTCTCTTTCATACTCAATATCTACGCCGCTTCCGATACCGCGTTTGCTATAATAATCCAGCATCAGTGTGCTGTCTGTGCCTTGCGGTTCTCGCAATCCCAGCAATCTTGATAAATGCCACCGTGTCTCCGCCGAAGCACCCCAGGTGTTATCATAGCTTGCATTTATGCTTTTGAATGGAATATCCGGCCTCTGCAAATTACTGCGCAGAGAGGGCCAATAGAAAATCGTTTTATCATACATCTTCAAGCACACTTCGTGAAGTTGTGCATCGTAACTGCGGTCAGAAATCGTATTTTGCTGCTCGTCAACACTGGTCGTATCGGTTATTACTACCTCAGAAGCGTTAAGTGAGATCTGAGGCAGGTAGAATTCACTTGTTGTTAAAGTGATATTATCTGCTGCAAACTTATTTTCTGCCAGCTGCCTTAACTGTGCTGCTCTGACATAAATCGGAACGCCTCTTGCTACGTCGAAATTCCTCATCACCGCATTTATTGCAAGCGCCTTTTTTTTATCAAAGTCATAGTATGTCTCATCGGCCCGAATGGTTC
Source organism: uncultured Pirellulales bacterium (assembly GCA_964461285.1). Classification (GTDB taxonomy): domain Bacteria; phylum Planctomycetota; class Phycisphaerae; order Sedimentisphaerales; family Anaerobacaceae; genus CAZBWE01. Next base: position 3,343 of record CAYWUO010000005.1, on the reverse strand, counting down.
GTTGTCCTTCTGTCATCACGACATCGCCGGATAGATAAATCGCACTTATGGCCCCTTTGGCCAGGATGTCCTGGGCATTGTTCAGCTGCTCGTTCGCACCGGGTCCCTGGCTGGAATAGAATATGACCCCGTTATCGGCCTGCAGCTCTAATAAGCGACCACTTTCATCCTGTTTTTGCCACAGATAGAACCTGCCTATCATTGTCCCAATACCCTTATCCTCGTCCCATTCTACCTGCGGCGAAACTTCACCCATAGGTGCTATATTAACCGGATACTTGAAGCTGATCTCTTGCTGATCCAGGCGAAGGCCCGGCTGTGGTTCTACTATCTCCGGCTCAACCGGTTTTTCTATCTGCTTTTTTTTCATCGGCGGCAGTTCCGCCGCCACGATATCAGGTTTGGTAATAAACTTCGCCTCAATTCCAATTGCACGACACGATTCAACGGCTTTTGCATAGAGTTCTAATCCACGAGGGTCGGCAATGCTTCTATTGTTGGCTGTCACAAATACCTCGCCGCTAACCTCAAACTGAACTATCATTGTCCGGCCCTCTTCAAGAACCGTTTGCCGCAAATCAGTTGTCTTGGCTGCATTGGCTTTTTGAACTACTATATTACCCTGCAGATATGCTGTTGTTTTATAATCAATACGAACCTGGTCGCGAAACTTGATTGCTGCGCTTTGGAGCCATACGACCGCAGTATCACTGGAAAATCGATTTGCCCCGATTGACATTGAAAATCTGTTCTGGAAAACAAGCGTATGTTCGCCCGTGGTTAACTGATAGCTTATAAGCTCTCGCCCGGACAAGTGTAAGTCCTGTCCAACGAAGGCGTCGGTTGTTGTGTGTCCAGAGGCGCCATTGTCAATAGCTAACAAAGCTGATTCCGATAGTAAAACCAGCAGAAAGATAAGAGGTAGAACTCCATTTCGCATAGCGACTAACCAGTAATGAACATATCCGGCTACTTATCTATTATCCGTAATAGTACTACTAAGAACGAACGCAATACACTTTTCTGCCTCCATCAAAGCAACAGCAGGCACGTTTTGCAACGAATTATAGCCCCTTGTCTCAGCAAATCCAGCAAAAACCGTATTTAGTTGTTGGTATTTAGCAGTTTGTAAATTATATATTGTTGGGCGAAACATTAGCAGGCAACGAACTGCCATCAACTCAATAAATAAAGTCTTAAAATCGGCCTAAATTTTAAAAAAACCGAAAAAAAATGCCAAATATAGCCATTAGCAGCAATCCAAATTTAGCTTTTGCTTGGGTCAAGTTGTGCCGATATATTACTGGTAAATTATTAAAAAATCGTCGTGATGCACCTCAATGGGCCGGATAAATAGGCAAATTGCATCAGGCTGCAGTGGGCTCCGCCACGAAGATTTCGAAAACAGGTTGAAGTGGAGACAATTATGGTTGAAGGATATTCTGCTTCAGCGAAAGTTTATTCGACGACAGAACTTGGTAAATTTAGCATTCTTGATATGCTGGCCTACTTCGAAGAGCACGGAGCTATGAGGGTTTCAGACCTGCATATCAAAGTTGGTGCTGCGCCTGCATATAGAATCGACGGCAACCTGGTAAAACTTAAGGGTCTGAGTGTAACACCAGAGGTGGCAAAACAGCTTATTTATCCGATTTTAAGCGAAGAAAACCTGCAAAAACTACAGACTCAGTATAGCATTGATTGCTCTTATCGATTTGGCTCACTGCAATTTCGGATAAATGTATTTCAGGAAAATGACGGTATATGCGCAGCTATCCGGGCATTATCGTTAGAGATTCCAAAGGTCGAGGAAATCGGGTTTCCAAATACGGCCTGGGAAGACATTATAAACCTCAAGCAGGGACTTGTACTTTTAACAGGAGTCACAGGTGCCGGTAAATCGACAACGATTGCCTCGCTAATCGACCGAATCAGCGAAAAAAGCGCCTACCGAATGATAACTGTCGAAGACCCTATAGAGTACCTTTTCCAGCAGAAATATTCTCTTATTTCCCAGCGAGAGGTTGGAAGAGACGTTAAATCTTTTCTCTATGGGCTAAGGTCAATGTTGCGGGAAGACCCTGACATAATATTTGTTGGAGAAATGCGCGACCCGGAGACGATTGCTATGACACTTATGGCTGCTGAGACGGGTCATTTGGTCTTCTCAACACTACACACAAGAGATGTCGCAGGTACGGTCACGCGAATACTGGATTATTTCCCCGCAGGCAGGCAGCAGGAAGTGCGAAATCAGCTTTCAATGGGACTTAGCTACATCATCAGTCAGAAGCTTATACCCAAAAAAGACGGCAAAGGCCGCATTACTGCAATGGAAATACTTAACAATAATTATGCCTGCGCTAACCTGATACGCACTGGCAAAACAGAGCAATTATATTCACAACTACAAACAAAGACACGAAACAGACCCGATGAAAAAATGATAACCATAGAAAAGCATATGGCGATACTTGTAAAACAGGGCAAAATTGATATGCTGGAGGCCAAAAAGTGGGTCAACAATGTCAATCTCTTTGTTGACGCTATGAATCAGGATTAACGAGCCACGCCCCTCCGAGGGGAGGGGCGTGGAAAAAAGAAAATCGTTCTTTGTGTGCTCAACCGGGTGGGATCCTCTCCTCTATTACAATCAGCAGCAAATTGCTAAACTTTGTTTTTGCTTTGTGGCAATCGTGCTCATATACTTGTTGGTATAAAAAGGTCAAAATAAATAGCCAAATCACGTTCTTACAATAAGTAGAGGCAAATATGGCTGAGGGATACCGTACTTCAGCATCGGACTGCGGCGAACGCCCCGACGAGAAGGTATATTTAACTGCGGAAGACACCAAGTTTAGCATACTGGATATGTTAGCGTATTTCGAGAAGTATGGTGCGATGCGCGTATCAGACCTGCATATCAAAATTGGTGAGTCGCCGGCATATCGTATTGATGGCGATTTGGTAAGACTTAAAGGCCCTGCTGTAACATCGGAGGTGGCAAAGCAGCTTATCTATCCGCTTTTAAGCGATGAAAATCTGCGGAAGTTCCGGGCCAGGCAAAATGTTGATTTGTCTTATCGGCTCGGACAGCTGCAGTTTCGGATAAATATATTTCAGGAAAACGACGGTATTTGTGCTGCAATTCGAGCGCTATCGCTGAAGATTCCAAAATTGGATGAAGTCGGTTTTCCAAATGATGTATGGAAGGACATTGTCAATCTCAATCAGGGACTTGTGCTTTTAACAGGAATCACAGGTGCCGGCAAATCTACAACAATTGCTTCGCTAATCGACCGAATTAACGAAAAGCGTGCCTGCCGAATTATAACCCTTGAAG
>CAYWUO010000004.1:0-24901 GCA_964461285.1 uncultured Pirellulales bacterium | reverse complement strand
ATGATGCGTGCATTGCTGAGGGTGGATATCCAAGTCCTCTCAACTACAACGGTTTTCCCAAAAGTGTATGCACATCCGTCAACGAGGTCATCTGTCATGGGATCCCCGATGATAGACCATTGGAAAACGGCGACATCGTTAATATAGATGTTACCATTTTTCTAAACGGCCTGCACGGCGACTGCTCTGAAACTGTTCCCGTAGGCAGTATCGACCAGGAGTCTCAAAATCTCTTGACTGTTGTTTATGAGTCTATGATGCGTGGAATTGCTGCTATTAGGCCAAATGGTCTGATTAAAGATATCGGCCGTGCTATTGAAACGTATGTAAAAGAATATAGTTACAGTGTAGTACGCGCCTATTGTGGACATGGTATCGGCAAACACTTTCATTCCAGTCCAGCCGTGCCGCATTTTTACAACCCAAATGAGTATACAAAGATAAAATCCGGCATGATTTTTACCGTTGAACCCATGATCAACACGGGTACCTGGAAACATACAATTTGGAAAGATGGCTGGACAGCAGTTACTTTCGACCTGCAGCGAAGCGCCCAATTTGAGCATACTGTGCTGGTTACCCAAGACGGTGTGGACATTTTGACCTTGCCTGAACAATAATCACAGCTGTTCTTGGGCCAAAACAACAAGAACCGTATATGAGAAGAGGATTATGCGAGACCAAAAGGTGTGGTGTAAAAATGATAAAAGGGAAAAAATCGGTTGCTTTAGTAGATTACAAAATATGCAACCCAAATGAATGTAATCCTGACGTAGGTGCTTGTGCTGCAGTAGAGGCATGCTCAAAGGGTGTTATGGAACAAATAGATGGTGTGTTTGAGGCGCCAATAGTAGATCAAGATATGTGTTTAGGATGCGGGGATTGTGTTGAGGCTTGCTCTTTAGATGCTATTCAGATAAAATATGGTGTTTAGGATTTAGCGATGGCAAAAATAATTGTTTCCACTGGAAGGGGAGGAACCGGAAAGACTACATTTGTGGCATTGGCTGCCAGGTATCTCGAATCACCCTTTCTTCTGCTGACCGACCGGGGCTTTATCAAGTGCGATTGCGCATATCTTAGAACAAAGGTTCCGGGCGTCTTTGTGGCCGGCGACTGCCGCATAGGAGCTGCTATGCAGTTAGCCACAGCCGTCGGCGACGGCGGCGCTGCTATGATGCTAAAGCAGTACTTCAGAGACCCAAACTGGTGGAATGAGCCGGTCAGCGACCTGCTCCAGCCGGGCGGCTGGTAAAAAATAAAGAAGGCAAAAACTTTCGGAAAATTAGTTGCAATTCGAGCAGGATTGGCATATTATAGCGATTCAGACAAGCCCTTGTTTTTACGGAAAAACCTGGTTGAAAGGACAAAATAATGGCTGGTAACGTAATTGAGCTGTCAGATGCTGCTTTCGATGAGACTGTTCACAATTCAGATGTTCCGGTGCTGGTTGATTTTTGGGCGCCATGGTGCGGACCCTGTGTAATGATGGCCCCCATTTTACAAGAAATCGCGAACGAATATGCCGACAAGGCCAACATCTGCAGGCTCAATACTGATGATGCTCGTGATAGTGCGATAGAGTTCGGCATACAGGCGATACCGACCCTTATTTTATTAAAGGACGGTCAGATGCAGAAAAAATGGGTCGGCTTAACCAGCAAAAAGGACATAGCTGCCGCTATCGAGGAGCTACTCTAAAAAGCACAGCTTGTCTTTTTATTTCACCCTTACCAGGATTCTCAGTAATCAATTCTTGCAGTTTGCGGGTCTTTTTTGGTATATAGTAGTGTACTGATACTGGAATCAACAGAATAAAGAAAAAGGCAGACGCTAAATGTCACTTTCAACACGGATGCATGGGACATCTAATCGTAACAAGGGGCGTTTGGGAACTCTTGAGAAACGATGGATAATCTCACCGCCGGACAGCCGCTCTGAGCGGCTTGCCGGTTCGCTGAAGGTTTCTCCACTTCTGGCACAGATCCTGATTAATCGCGGAATAACAGATTCTCAAACAGGCGGTGTTTTCCTTAGGCCCAGGCTGACACAGCTCATCGAACCATCGCAGTTGCCGGGAGTTGAAGCGGCAGTTAGCCGATTAAAGCAGGCAGTCAAAAATAAGGAAAAAATCACCATTTACGGCGACTATGACGTAGACGGAATTACGGGTGTTGCAATACTCTGGCAGATTCTGAGGTTGCTCGGTGCCGATGTCGATTACTATATCCCGCATCGCATTGATGAGGGTTATGGCTTAAACGATGATGCTGTCCGTTCGCTGGCGGAATCCGGAACAAAACTGCTTGTAACTGTTGACTGTGGCATCACAGCCTTTAGTTCTGCCGAGCTTGCCGGGCAGTTGGGTCTTGAGTTGATAATAACCGACCACCACCAGATTGAACCTGAGCTGCCGAAAGCGGTTGCTATTATCCATCCTGCGTTGGATGAAACATATCCCAACCAGGATTCATCCGGTTCGATGGTTGCCTTTAAGCTCGGCTGGGCCATTGCCAATGAGTTCAAGGCCGGTGAAAAACTCGAACCGAAATTGCGCGAATTTATGTTAAATGCAACGTCTCTTGCAGCAATGGGCACTATTGCCGATGTTGTGGATTTGAGGGGCGAAAACAGAATCCTTACAAGCTACGGTCTCAGCACACTGCCGCAGTGCAAACTTTCCGGCATACAGGCCCTGATTGAATCGGCTGGATTGACCGGACAGGGTTTGGATAGCTTTCATATCGGCTTTCGCCTTGCTCCAATGCTCAACGCTGCTGGCAGGATGGGACATGCAAGATTGGCGGTTGAGCTGTTAACAAGCGACAGCCCTGTTCGCTCAATGCAAATAGCTCAATATCTAAAAGAGCAAAACAGCAAACGCCAGCAGTCGGAGAGAAAGATATTCAAACAGGCCTGTCAAATGGTATCGGAATATGGCCTGAACCATCCCGACCGCAAAAGCATCGTCCTTGCAGATGAGAACTGGCATGGCGGTGTGATAGGTATTGTGGCTTCGAGGATTGCGGAAAAGTTCTGTCGTCCGGCAATTATGATTAGTTCTGAGGCCGCCAAAGACGGTATCGCGCAGGGTTCAGGCCGGTCGATTCCCGGCTTTTGTTTGCTAAGCGCCATCAGGCACTGCTCAAAGCATTTAGTCAAATATGGCGGCCACAAAATGGCTGCTGGAATCAAAATAGAAACTCAGAAAATTGAACAATTCGCAGCGGACTTCGAGTCATATACAAAGGAAAATCTCAACGAGGATGATATAGTTGCAAAGCTGTACATAGATGCACTGGCTGGTTTGGGCGATTTCAACAAAGGAATGGTCAACGAGCTGCAAATGCTCGGCCCATTCGGGCAGGGCAATCCCGAACCGGTTTTTGCAACAAAGGGGGTGCGTCTTGCCTCTGAGCCGAGAAGGGTCGGCTCAGGCGGTGACCATCTGCAGCTTACTATTACCGACAATGCGACCGCGGTACGTTGTATTGGCTTTAGGTTCGGCAGATTGGAAAAGAAGCTTCTTGACAATGAGTTCTTTAATGTTGCCTACCAGCCGAAGATTAATACCTATAATGGCAGCAGCAACGTCGAATTCGTCCTCGCCGACATCCAGTTTGAATAAAACACAACACTCGTATCTTTGGTCTGTGTTCTTTTATTTGTTGACTATACCTTTGTCTATTTTGGATTGCCCCATGGTGCTGTGATGAGGAAGATTCTTGTTCTATTTTGTGTATCCGCCGGGATCGGCTTGGCTGCTTACCTGGGCGAAATGGGTGCTGGCCAGGCATTTGTTGTCTCTGTTTTCTCAGCTTCTATTTTTGGAACACTGCTCTTCTGGGATTTTAGATTGGCGTTCGTGTTTGTGGGAAGCGGAATATTGTTGCTCACCAAAAGCGTGGACGTCGGACATTTCATAGAATTCGCCTCGCTTGATGTAATCATATTTCTGATTGGAATGATGATTGTGGTCGGAATGATAAAGGAGTCCGGTTTTTTTCTCTGGCTTGTGAAGAAGCTCTTGACGATGAGGAATCTTAACGGCGTGGGGCTTTTCGTCATTATAATGATAATGTCGGCCTTGCTATCGGGATTGACTGGTGAAGTGACATCAATTATAGTTATGGTAGCAGCCATACTTGATATCAGTGACCTGCTCGATATAAATCCGGTTCCTATGGTCATATCTTCGGTACTGACGACCAATATTGGCTCTGCTTCAACTCTCCTGGGTAATCCTATTGGCATATTGATAGCTCTAAGGGGAAATCTCACGTTTGAAGATTTCCTGACTCGGGCTCTGCCGTTATCGGCTGTTGTTTTGGCAACTGTTATCTTGATACTTTGTTTTTGGTACAGGAGGTATCTTCGGGATATTACTTCCAAACTTGCCTTGCTCGGCAGGGAAAAACGCACCCCTGAGGTTATTGTCTTCGATTCAAAGAAAATATGCAGCGTTATACTTTTCTGTTTGATGATAACTCTTATCGCGATGCACAAAAGGTTGGAAATAGCACTCGGCGTCGGGGAAAATGAATTGTTGGTTATTTTGCCGGTCATCTTTGCTGGCCTTTCGCTTCTGTGCTTCCACGACAAGGCCCTGCACTGCATCGAGCACGAGGTGGAGTGGAAGTCACTACTATTTTTTATATTCCTCTTTGCCCAGGCAGGGGTTGTCCAGTCATCTGGTGCAGCTCAGTTTTTGGCAGAAAAGCTTGTTGCTCAAATTGGAAGCCACCCGAAAATACTTTCAGGCGTCACCTTATTTTCAAGTGGTATTCTCTCTGGTATTCTTGATAACACGGTGGTGGTTGCATCTTATATCCCGGTAGTTAAAAACCTCCATTTGATGCACTCTACCTTGCATCCACTGTGGTGGGCTATGTTATTCGGGGCCTGTTTCGGAGGCAATATCACAGCCATTGGATCCACTGCGAATATCGTGGCTTTGGGAGTGCTTGAAAAAGAAAAGAACATAAAGATTAATTTTTTCGAATGGCTAAAACTTGGTTCATTTGTTGGTTTGGCCAGTATGATAATTGCTTATTTGGCTCTGGTGTTAGTGCCAATTTTCACCAGGTGAGTGTTTGGTTCTGCAAAGATGACGTTTACTCATTAGGGCAAATTTAAGTATTCTCTGTTTATTTTGTTACGATAATCTTATCGATTTTGAACTGGCCGATTGTGCCGACTAAGTTAAAGAAGTCTTCCGGATTACCGTTGCCTACAGCTAAAGCGATATGTCCGGCGTCGAAACCGCCTCGCCCTGCACCTTTGAAAGCAGAATCCAGGCCGACCCATTTATCACCTATATAGGCCTGTGTCCAGGCATGTCCGCCGAATCCCTGAAAACCGGACCAGTCATCCACGTATGCAACTCCTGTAACCACCTGGGCCGGAATTCCGACAGCTCGACACAAAGCCGCCGTCAATACCGCAAATTCCGTGCAGTCGCCTTGCCTGCTGGCAGCTACCTCTGCCGCTGATGCATAGCCAATCGAAAGGTTCTTGTTCTCGATGTAATTGGCGACAAAATCTTCTATTTTTTGTGCTGCAATACCGGCATCGTCAGTACTGCCAATCGCAAGACGGGCAAGGGTGATTATCTTTTTGTCGTAGCTCTGCACAAACCTTGTGGGTCTAATTGCTATCATTATCGCCAAATCGTCGCCTTTATATGGAAATGTTACCTTACTCGGTGCTGTAACAGGTTCTACAGTCACGATTACTTTGCCGTCTTCGAGCTGCTGTACTTTTTGATTGTCCCCGGCTGGTATTCTCAGTTTTTCCGTTCCAGGCTTCGGGCTGATGTGATAGGTAATTGATTTAGTTGACCTGACATCCTCAAGTGGCTGCGGACTTGGTAAAAACATCTTATCGATTACTTCAAAAACGTCATTTTCGCCGAGAGCAAACTCTTTTGCACAGGCGAGCAGCTCAACTTTTATCCCTGCCATCGGCATAATGACTTCTTGGTTGCGAAGTTCATCATCAATGTAGCTGGTGCTGGTAATCTCGCCTGCCCCCGGCATATTGTAAGTGGTTGTAACCTTTGTTAAAGCTACTACGCGTCCTAACAGGTCAATGATTTGCTTTGCCCCGATTTCTATTTTGATATCAACGGCCTGTAAGATTCCCGGACTGAATATATTAGCAGTGTAAATTGTGCCTTGCTTGAGACCTTTTTTCAATGTCAGCAGACGCAATCCCTCTGCCATCACCGCACCTCTCGGCCATTCAAAAGAGCTTTTTTGCTCTTCTCCCATTGTGGAAGTAATGAGACTTACCATTCCCTGTTTATCTACTGTGCCGGTCACTTTCGTTGTCATGGCGCTCATTTCCTGCGCAGCCTCAAATCCCAGCGGCTGGCCAAGGGTTGTCTCGATGCTGGTTTCGGACGCATTCATAGTTACCGGAGTATCAGCTCGGTGTATCGTAATACTTAGCCTTTCGGTTGTAGTTACTTTCCCTTGGGCTACAACCCGACTTTGTATTGCGTAACCTATCTTCTTGCGCTGCATAAACACAGCGAAATAGTCCGTTTCATTCGAGTCAGGTATCTGTGCCTGCAATTTTACAGGTGCAGGAATGACCAGATAGGCCAACAATAAAACTAAATAAAGTTTGTGAATTTGTTTGTTTGTCATAATTAATCCCTTTCAAATGGTTCCTAAAAGGATTTTTATTTTTTCATTTATTAGAAACTGTACCTGCAAAGGTGAAAAAAATGCAACCAGTTAATTATAACAATAGAGCCCTAAATTTTCATCGCAATATTTGTTCTCTTGGCTAAAATAGGCAAAAACCTTTTTTTAAGCGTGTCGGATGGTTTTTAATGAATTGATAAATCTTGTTTTTTCAGATAAATCGGTCGGTATTCGCATCGATTCCCGCCTTGTCCGAGCCGGTGATATCTTTATAGCCGTCAGAGGCACCGTTTACGACGGCCACGACTTCATCGGCCAGGCCGTTGCCAATGGCGCTAAATATGTCGTTTGTGAAAGGCCCTTTAATCGAGAAGAATCACAGGTGATAATCGTCGATGATTCTGCAGAAGCGGCAGCGGCTCTTGCACAGGCAGGCAGGGGAAATCCGGCTGCAAAATTGACTAACTTATCTGTTACCGGTACGAATGGAAAGACTACCGTTGCATATCTTGTTCGCTCGATAATTCGGGCCGCCGGTGAAAGATGTGGCCTTATCGGTACAATCATTTATGATACCGGCCTGGCCAGCAAACAGGCGAACTTGACAACACCTGACTGTCTGGATATCGCTGAAGCACAATCGCAAATGGTAAAAGCCGGCGCAAAGTATATGGCCATCGAGGCCAGCAGCCACGCCCTGTCGCAAAACCGCCTGGCAGCTATCAACTTCAAGGCCGCCGCCTTTACCAGCCTCGGCGGCGACCATCTGGACTATCATAAAACCAAACAAGAGTATCTGGCTGCCAAAGCGAACCTTTTTAAGACATTATCTACTGATGCCACGGCCGTCTTGAATAAACAATCGCCGGAGGCCGGACAGATAGCCGGCCAGACCAAAGCAAAAATCTTATGGTATGCAGTTGATGAACCAGCCGATATTAGCGCTCATATCAATTCGATGGACATAAATGGAACTGTCTTTGCTCTGGAATACTCAGGCCAATCGTCCATCGTCAAAACCATTTTACTTGGCCAATATAACGTAAGCAACTCTCTCGCAGCGGCTGGTTTGTGTCTTGCAGCCGGTTTTGATTTAGAAACGATAGCAGCTGGATTATCAGCTCCGCAGACAATACCGGGCCGGCTGGAAAGAATTGATTTCGATGGCGATTTTACCGTTCTTATTGATTATGCCCATACCGACGATGCCTTGAAAAATGTACTTTCTACGTTAAAACCTTTGTGCAGGGGCAAATTGATTGTTGTTTTCGGCTGTGGCGGAGACAGGGACAGAACCAAACGCCCTCGTATGGCCGCAGTTGCCGAGCAATTAGCCGATTTTGTAATTGTTACCAGCGATAATCCACGAACAGAAAAACCAGAGGATATAATAGCTGAAATAGTTACCGGCTTTGAAAATCCGAACTCTCAGAAAATCAAAATTGAATCGGAAAGAAGAAAAGCCATAGAATTAGCCATAAAAACCGCTGCGAAAGATGATATTGTGCTCATCGCCGGTAAAGGCCACGAAAACTACCAAATCATCGGTACTCAAAAATTCGATTTCGATGATAAGAAAATTGGTCGAGAGTATCTGGACAGTAGAAAATGAAAAAATTTCTAATATCAGATTTGGCCGGAATAATAAAAGCTCACGAGCCGCAAGTTACCAGCGGTGAGCAACGTTCTTTTACCGGTCTAAGCATTGACTCGCGAACCACTAAAACCGGCGACTGTTTCTTTGCTATCTGTGGTGAAAATTTCGATGGCCACGATTACATATCTGGTGCCTTTGCCAAAGGTGCTGTCTGTGCTATTGTCAGTAAAGATATCGAAGGCAAACTTGCCGACAAAGCGATACTCAAGGTCGATGATACGGTAAAAGCACTCGGTGATTTTGCGATGAGCTATCGTCGGCAGTGCGGCTTTAAGGTAGTTGCGATAACCGGCTCGGTAGGTAAAACAACGGTAAGGCAAATCCTCTATCACGTGTTAAGTCAAAAATATCGTACACATCAGGCGCCGAAAAATTTTAATAATAATATTGGCCTGCCGTTGACGCTGCTTGGCGCCGACCCGGACCAACAAATTATTATCGCCGAGCTTGGCACTAATCATCCCGGTGAAATCGCTTATTTAACTCGTATCGCCCAGCCGGATATCGCGGTCGTAACCAATGTTTGTCCGGCCCATCTGGAGGGCTTCGGAAATCTGCAGGCGATTACAAAGGAAAAGTTGTCTATCCCGGAAGGACTCTCAAGCGATGGCATTTTGGTAATCAATGCAGACTTGGTTGGCAGCCTTTCAAATTACCAATTACCAATTACCAATAACCAGGTTGCAACTTTTGGAAAATCGGATGACTCTGACTACAAAGCCCGGAATATTACTTCTGACGGATTCAGCAGTCGCTTCATCATAGATAGTACAGAGATTTATCTGCCATTGGCAGGCCTTGGTAATGTTGAAAATGCACTTGCCGCCTGGGCTGTTTGCAGCCGGCTTGGTTTGACTATTGATGATTTTGCAAAGGCCCTAAAGACGTTACCGGCTATTCCTATGAGGGCCGAATTATTGCAGGTCGCAGCGCTTACTATATTAAATGATTGTTACAACGCAAATCCGGCTTCGATGAAAAATGCGCTGGATATATTGGCCAGTCTCGGCTTAAAGGAAGCTCGACGGCTCGTTTTCATCTGTGGCGAAATGGCTGAGCTTGGCAACCAAACTGAGCAGCTTCACGCTGAGCTTGGGGCTGTTATTACCGAGGCCAAAGTCCAGTTGTTAATTGCTGTTGGCAAACTGGCGAAAATCACAGCCCAAGCTGCGAAAGAGAACGCTGGCTATGATTTGCAGATAAAATGTTTTGAGGACACCCTTTCAGCTTGTAATAATCTGCAGGAATTTATAAAAGATAAGGATATAATATTAGTAAAAGGTTCACGCATAGCCGGACTGGAAATGGCTGTCGAGAAATTAAAAGAGCTTTATTCGTGATGTGTCGTATGTAATACGTATTGCCGAACATCGCAATACGAGATACGCAATACGAGATACGAAATGATATACCACTTGTTATGGCATTTACGAGCTGGTGAGCGATTTGGCTTTTACGCCTATCAGTATGTGATGTTCCGTTCCATCGCCGCTGTTTTGACCAGTGTGCTGATTGCTTTTTTGATAGGTCCCGCAATTATTCGCTGGTTGATGCGTAAAAAAATTGGCGACCGCCCGGAGTTTCATCACGCAACTCTCAACGAACTGACCAAGGAAAAGGCCAACACACCTACGATGGGCGGCCTGATTATTATCCTTGCGACACTTTTGACTACTCTATTGTGGACAAAGTTAAACAATCCGTTTGTTATAAAAGCCATCTTTTTAATTATTTGGTTTGCCGCCCTCGGTGCAATAGATGACTGGCTAAAGCTCACCGGTGTTATTCGGCATTCCCCGCTTTCGCGGGGACAAGCTCGCCCCAGCGAAGGCAGGGGCAGAAGCGGTCTTTTCGCATGGGAAAAGCTCATCTTTCAAATCGGCGGAGCGGTTTTAATAGCTTCATTTCTGTTTGCTGATTTTGTCAATATCCCCGACGCCAAGCTGTTCTGGCTGCCGTTCTACAAGCATGGTTTGCCTCTGGCCAACTGGATGTTTATATTGATAGCGATTTTCTATATTTCAGCTACCAGTAATGCCGTTAACCTCGCCGACGGGATGGACGGATTGGCTGTCGGTTGTGTTGGGATAGTTTCTTTTGTTTTGGTAATACTCTGCTATGTCGCCTCCGAAGCAATGACGCGAACCACCACTATCACCTGGTCGAGTTATCTTCTGCTGCCGCACATACCACAGGCCGGCGAGCTGTGTATATTTTATTCTGCCATCTTGGGGGCTGTGCTGGGTTTCTTGTGGTACAACTGCCATCCCGCCCAGACCTTTATGGGTGACGTTGGCTCATTGCCCTTGGGAGCTGCTATGGGCTATGGCGCACTGGTTACGAGAAACGAGATACTGCTTTTTATCATTGGCGGCGTATTCGTCATAGAATTAGCCAGCGTCATATTGCAGGTCGGATATTTCAAGTACACCGGCGGAAAACGGCTCTTCAGATGTGCACCCATACATCATCATTTTCATCTTATTGGCTGGTCCGAGCCTCAGGTCGTAGTGCGCTTCTGGCTCTTAGCCGCCGCCTTCGCAGCTCTGGCCCTCGCCACCCTCAAAATCCGATAAATTTCACTCTGTGTGAAATTGCCTGCATTAAACTTCAAAGCAGGCTCTTATAGAGAAAATTGCCACCTTAATCTAAAGTCTTTAGTGGCTTAAGCCGAATAACAGCACAGGGATATATCGTCATAATTGGGGTGTCTTTAGGTGAAAACCTAAATAATGCGAAGTTTAATTGAAGGCTTCGTTTTTTTATTGACTAAGGCGGATAAAGAGGTACCAGAGATGCTCAGAGCAAAAGATATTATGAAGACAGAGGTAATTAGTGTAAAAAAAGAGACCCCGATATTCAAGGCCGCAGAGCTTATGGTCAGAAATGGCATATCAGGACTGCCTGTGGTCGAAGATGATATGGCTGTAGCAGGTATTCTTTCAGAAAAAGATGCGATATTATTGTTCTATGAAGTCCGGGAGGCAGAACATAAAACAGTTGGTGATTTTATGACGTCTCCCGCTGTTACCTTTGAGGAAAATGAAAGCTTGTTGAGCGTTTGCGACTTCCTGGCAAAAAACATTTTTAGGAGGGTCCCAATTACATCAAATGGGAAGTTGGTTGGTATTATCAGCATACAGGATGTGCTTGATTGTGTTCTGCAGAAGATACAGCAGGCGGTAAGCGCTAATTGAAGTGCTGCCACTTACACGAAGTTTGGTAATAATGTGTATCACAAGTCGTAGTGTTCTTCCGTATGGATTTGGACGTTTTTTCGATAGCCCGCCGAATCATCGGTGGTCATTTTGTTTAATCTTTTTTGTGCCAGGTAAATCTTGACGGCGGTAATCCCGCAGCCCAGCCCTGCAATAAAAAAAACCGCGGCGGCTAAAAATGCAAAAATCTCAGGCAATGCCAGAATAACAACGCCGAATCCTGTCAGTAACAGCCCTATGGTAAATATTACCGATGCAGCTGTCCTGGATGCCTGAGATACTGCATTTGTGTAAAATCGAAAATTCATTTTTTCACTTCTCGCCGCAAAGGCACTAAAACACTAAGATTCATAATATATTTATTTTTTGTGACTTTGTGTCTTCGTGGCTAAAGTCCCTCTTAATACATTCCACCTCCGGGCGGCATCGCCGGGGCCTTTCCCTTCTTCTCGGGAATCTCACTGACTATGGCGTCTGTAGTCAGTAGCAGTGACGCAATTGAAGCTCCGTTTTGCAGGGCAATCCTTTCGACCTTTGTCGGTACAATCACGCCGAACTCCACCATATCACCGTATTCTTTACGCAGCGCATCGTAGCCGAAATTCTTCTGTTTACTTTCCATAACCTTTTGGGCGACGATTGAGCCGTCCAGCCCTGCGTTCTCAGCGATTTGCTTTATCGGTGCCAACACCGCTCTTCGCACTATATCAACGCCGATTTTTTCATCGCCGTCGGCTTTGACTTTACCAAGTGCCGATAGTGCCCTGAGCATAGCTACTCCGCCTCCGGGCAGAATCCCCTCTTCTACTGCCGCCCGGCAGGCATGCAGTGCATCCTCGACACGCGCCTTCTTTTCTTTCACCTCTGTCTCTGTTGCAGCCCCGACATTAATTTGTGCAACGCCGCCGGCCAATTTTGCCAGTCTCTCCTGTAGTTTTTCAACGTCGTAGTCACTTGTGGATTTATCAATCTCTGCCTTTATCTGGTCGATTCTGCCCTTGATAGCGTCAGTGGTGCCGCCGCCTTCGATAATTGTTGTAGTATCTTTGTCGATAGTAATTCGTTTGGCCCTTCCAAGCTGAGTCAATTCGATATTTTCCAACTGCAAACCCAGGTCCTCGAAGATGGCCTCGCCGCCGGTCAGAAGGGCAATGTCACCAAGCATAGCTTTTCGTCTGTCGCCGAAGCCGGGCGCCTTGACAGCTGCACATTGCAGCACGCCGCGCAGCTTATTCACGACCAGCGTCGCTAATGCCTCGCCTTCGATATCTTCGGCTATAAGCAACAGTGGTTTACCCTGTTTGGCAACCTTCTCGAGCACCGGAACAAGTGATTTCACCGAGCTTATCTTCTTTTCATGTATCAGAATATACGGCTTGTCCAAAACGACTGTCATATTCTCTAAGTTATTTATAAAGTGCGGGCTTAGATACCCTTTATCGAATTGCATGCCTTCGACCAGCTCGACAGTTGTTTCCAGCGATTGGCCCTCTTCGACGGTAATGACGCCGTCTTTACCGACCTTGTCCATCGCCTCAGCTAATTTTTTGCCGATTTCAACATCCTGGTTTGCTGAGCAGGTTGCCACCTGCTCGATTTGTTTACTGGAATTTACCTGAGTGCTCATCTTTTTCAGTTCTTCAACGATTTTCTCTACCGCTTTTTCGATACCATGTTTTACCTGCATCGCATTAGCGCCGGCTGTAATGTTTTTCAGGCCCTCATCGAAAATGCTCTCAGCCATAATTGTCGCGGTTGTTGTCCCGTCGCCAGCCACGGTTGATGTCTTGGAGGCCACCTCCTTGACCATCTGGGCGCCCATATTTTCGTACGAATCTTCCAGCTCAATCTCTTTGGCTACCGTTACGCCGTCCTTGGTTACGGTCGGAGACCCGAACGATTTTTCCAGAACTACGTTCCTGCCGCAAGGCCCAAGTGTGATTTTTACCGCCTTTGCCAGTTTCTTTACACCTTCTCGAATAGCCGAACGTGCATCAGTACCAAAAGCTATCTTTTTTGCTGCCATAATTATCTTTCTCCTTTAATTTCTTTGCCACAAAGGCACGAAGACACCAAGTTTTTATTCATATATTATTTGTGCCTTTGTGTCTTGGTGGCTACTATCTTATTTTTCAATTACCGCCATAATATCTGATTCGCTCATAATCAGGTACTCTTTGCCGTCTATTTTCACTTCTGTTCCGGCATAGCTTGTGAAAAGAACCATATCCCCCTTTTTAATCTGTACTTTTCTTAGTGTTCCGTCGTCGAGCACCTTGCCCTGACCGACACTAACAATTTTGCCTCTTTGCGGTTTTTCTTTGGCGCTGTCCGGCAGGACTATCCCGCCCGCTGTCTTGGTTTCCGCTTCGAGACGCTGAACAAGCACCTTATCTGCCAATGGTCGAATCTTCATTTTGTCCTTACTCCTTTCAAAAAAAACTTCTTACTTTTATTTCTTGTCTTCTTCTTTCAGCTGCTCCGCAAAAATGTCGCTGTTATACCTCTTTTTGAACAACCTGTTTAATTGACCCAGCAAAATACTCATTTCTACCGGCTTATCGATAACACTAAAGACATTGAGTTGTAGTGCCTTGGTGAGTATTGCCTCGTCCCTTGCGCTTGAGAGCAGTATACAAGGCAGAAGCGGATAGTGCATACGAATAATCTTGATGGTTACCAGGGCATCTGATTTTTCCGAGTCAGTATCTACAATCGTCGTATGGATTCGTCTTCGCTCAATAACGTTTACAAACTCGCTTGTGTTGTCAGCCACCAGCAGATTTATGCCCCTTGGGCGAAAAATATGGCGCAAAGCCTCCGGCCAGGCCCAGTTTGCTCCACTGGCCAGAATATTAATTTCCTCTGACTTTGACAAATTCGAAACCATACTTCGTTTATTAATTGCAAATGTCGTGCCAAATGCCCTTTTGCTGAACTGTATTAGCACAAGTCCTTACTATAAATGAGGTTATGATATAATCTTCAGTTTAATCCCCCTCTGCCAAAAGCCTATTCCGGTTCTTCTTTCTCTGCCAACCTGACAGGCATTTGTATTTAGCTCAGGATTGGCTTGGGATTATTTGCTCCTTAATCCTGATATTGGCAGCTTGTGCCAAATGCCCTCAAAAAGCGATGATGCCATTTATCTTCCTCCAGTAAGGTTGTTACTCCTGTGAGAAACAACGCCTTGCAGGAACATAAATCCAAAGTTAGAATTGTGTCTGTGAAATCTCGTCTTGGACATACAAAGTTAACTGTTCTTCTGTTTGTTTCAAGGCCGAAGTTTTTAATTGCAAGTGCTGCGCCGGTTTTTGTTGGCTCAGCGCTCGGCTACGCAACCGTAGGTACTTTCTCGCCCGTCCTTTTTATTCTGGCGCTACTGGCAATAATGGCCTTGCACTCTGGTGCCAATATAGCCAACGATTATTTCGACCACCTTTCAGGAAATGACTGGGTCAATAAAAATCCTACCCCCTTTTCAGGTGGAAGGAGATACATTCAGGAGGGTATCCTGTCACCCAAGGCAACCTTGCTCGCCGGTCTTTTCTGGCTGACTATCGGCGCTATAATTGGTGTTATAATTTTTTTACTGACACAGAGCTTTTTTATTTTGATTCTGGGTATTATCGGTTTGCTCGGCGGATTTTTTTATACTGCCCCGCCAATTAAGCTCGGCTATCGCTACATCGGTGAGCTTGTCATTGCATTGCTGTTTGGTCTGCTGCCGGTGTATGGCTCATATTATTTGCAGACAAAAATGATTGATGTCACACCGATTTTACCTGCGGTTATTGTCAGCACCCTGATTTTTCTGGTGATTTTAATAAATGAATTTCCGGATTTGAAAGCCGATGCTGCTGCGAACAAGAAAACACTTGTGGTTTTCTTGGGAGTACGAGTTTCTATCTGGATTTATCGTGTAGTGCTTGTTGCCGGCTTTATCATTGCGATAGCTATGTTGATTTACCGCTCGATGTTCTATGCAGGATTATTTTATCTGTTTACATTTCCTGTAGGGATTTTGGCGATAAGATTTGCGAATGAAAAAGATTTAACAACGCCCGGTCGATACCGCGCCAGTCAAATCACGGTTCTTTTGCATGCATTTGGCTGCCTGCTTCTTTCTGCTGGTCTGGTAATCCATAATTTCTTTAATCCGCCACTCTAAATGCAATGTCCCTCATTCGGGACGAAGTGTATGCCATTATGGAAAAAAATAACTCGAACATATTATTCTTGAAAAGAAACAATATAGTAGTAAAATTATAGCCAATTAATTGTTTTTCTATATATCGTGATTTTTGAGTTGGCAAAAAAGTTAAATATAGGAATATAGCAATGGGTCTCGAAACGTTAGATTGGATAATGCTTGGTTCGTATTTTGCAGTTATTCTGGGAATCACCGGGTGGGTGGTCATTAAAGGCAAAGACACGGCTGATGACTATTTTCTTGCGGGACGGAATCTTGCATGGTGGGTTGTCGGCGCCTCCATCTTTGCGTCAAACATCGGTTCCGAGCACCTGGTCGGTCTTGCGGGTTCTGGTTGTACCGACGGTGTGGCGATGGCTCATTACGAGCTGCACGCCTGGTGCCTGCTGGTTCTCGCGTGGGTGTTCGTTCCGTTCTACGCCCGGAGCAGGGTGTTCACTATGCCGGAATTTCTCGAGCGTCGTTTCTCTCCAGCCAACCGCTGGGTACTCTCGATCATTTCGCTGGTTGGGTACGTGCTCACGAAGATAGCGGTCGGCGTCTTCGCAGGTGGCGTTGTCTTTCGGACACTTCTTCCTGAGGTGCAGCTTGATTTGGGTTTTGTAGTGATGGACAGCTTCTGGATCGGCTCGTTTCTTGTAATCATTCTTACGGGAATTTATACCGTTCTTGGCGGCCTGCGGGCTGTGGTCTATACGGACACATTTCAGACCGTTGTGCTTGTGATCGGCTCAGCGGTAGTAACAATATTAGGACTGAAAGCGCTGGGTGGCTGGGGCGAGTTGCGGGAGGTTTGTGGGTCGGATATGTTTAACTTGTGGAAGCCGTTGATACCTGCGGGTATGGAGGGCACGTGGAAGCCGGTTATGAGCGATACAAAAATTGCCTGGTACTTCAACGGCAACTATCCCTGGCTTGGAATGCTTTTCTGTGCACCTATCATCGGGCTGTGGTACTGGTGCACCGACCAGTATATCGTTCAGCGTGCCCTGGGCGCGCCGAACGAGCGTGAGGCGAGAAGAGGCAGTATATGGGCGGCCTTTCTGAAGCTCTCGCCGGTGTTCATATTCATTATTCCCGGTATGATTTGCTTCGCATTGGCCAAGAGCGGCAGGATGGCGGAACTTCATGATGCCTTATACACAGCAGGGGCACTCGACAACGAAAAATGCCAGGCGGCCTTTCCCTTATTGGTTAAGCATTTGCTGCCGGTTGGCGTGCGAGGTCTTGTTGTAGCTGGATTATTGGCTGCCCTGATGAGCTCGCTATCCAGCGTATTCAATGCCTCCTCGACCTTGTTCACGATGGATTTCTATTCGAAGCTCAGGCCCGGCGTATCCCAGCACGAGCTGGTTTGGATGGGCCGTATCGCCACTACTGTTATGGTGATTATTGGTCTGTTTTGGGTGCCGGTGATTCAGGGTGCACAGGGCCTGTACCACTATCTGCAGAGTGTGCAGGGATACTTGGCGCCGCCCATATTTGTGGTCTTCTTCCTGGGCATATTCAGCAAACGATTGAACAGTAAGGGATGCCTGGCCGCATTGATTGTCGGCTTTCTTTTGGGTGTCTTTCGTTTGGCTGTCGATACCCCTATCAAGCTGATGGAAGGATTTCAGTATCAGCAGGGTTCATTACTCTGGATTATTAGTAATATCTACTTTCAGTACTACAGCGTATTAATCCTCATTGTTTGTGTGATTGTGATGATAACAGTTAGTTGGTTGACGTCTGTGCCTTCCTATGAGCGAATCAGCGGCCTGACATACGGCACGGTTAACGATGAGCATCGCCGTCTGTCGCGGGGCAGTTGGGACTGGCGCGATGTTGCGGCCTCTGTAGTGGTGCTGGCCGCGATTCTTGCCGCATATCTGTATTTCAACGGCTAATATTTGGATAAAAATATTCCTGAGCCGGTGATGAAAGTGGTATTGTGCGGGGTGTTAAAAGATGCCTTATACAATTGGCTTGGACTACGGTACGAATTCCGTAAGGACACTATTGGTTGATATAACCAACGGCAATGAGATTGGCACAGCCGTTTATGAATATGAGACCGGCCAGGCAGGTATCATTCTTGATTCAGCAGACCACAATCTGGCAAGACAGAACCCCGCTGACTACATAAAAGGTATTGAAGTTACTATAACCAGGGCTATCGCTGAAGCGAAGAAATCCAGCAAGGATTTCGACCCTGCTGAAATCATCGGTATTGGTGTCGATACTACCGGCTCGACACCGCTTCCGGTTGATAAAAACGGCACACCATTGGCAATGCTCGATGAATTCAGGGATAATCCCAATGCCCACGCTTGGCTGTGGAAGGACCACACCGGCCATGCCGAGGCTGCCCAAATAACCGAGCTGGCTAAAAAAGTGCATCCCGAATATCTTGCCAGGTGCGGCGGAACATATTCGTCGGAATGGTTTTTCAGCAAGATTCTGCATTGCCTTCGAGTTGACCCTGAAGTTTTTAACGCAGCATATACCTGGGTCGAGCATGCTGATTATATGACGGCGCTTTTAACTGGAACTACCGAGCCGAAGAAGCTAAAACGCTGTCGTTGTGCAGCAGGCCATAAGGCGATGTTTAACGACGGTTGGGGTGGATACCCGGATGCAGAATTTCTTTCGAAGCTCGACCCCAAACTTGGCCGGCTTCGAGATACATTAAGCGATAAGACCTTTGCAATTGACAAACCGGCAGGCAATTTAACCAAAGAGTGGGCGGATAAACTCGGCATACCGCAGGGAATTCCTGTTGCTATGGGAGCATTTGATGCACATCTGGGCGCGGTTGGTTCCGGCATAAAAGAGCAAACTCTTGTAAAGATAATCGGCACCAGCACCTGCGACATGGTGGTCGTTCCTAATAATGTGAATCTGCCTGATGTCCCCGGCATCTGTGGTATAGTGGACGGCTCTATCCTGCCGGATTATTTCGGCCTCGAAGCAGGCCAATCTGCTGTAGGTGACATCTTCAACTGGTTCGTAAACTATATCCAGCCGGGCGGTGAAAAAACCGGCTCTCACGAGGCCCTTACCGAAAAGGCAGCGAAATTGAAACCGGGCCAGTCCGGCCTGTTGGCTCTCGATTGGAATAATGGAAATAGAACAATACTTGTTGACCAGCGGCTGACGGGTTTATTGATAGGCCAGACACTGCATACTAAGCCGGAAGAAATTTACAGAGCTTTGATTGAAGCTACTGCTTTTGGAGCTCTTACTATTATCAACAGGTTCGAAGAATACGGCGTTAAGGTTTCAGAGGTAATAAATTGTGGCGGAATCGCTGAGAAAAATCCACTGCTTATGCAGATATACGCTGATGTAACAGGCAGAGAAATGAAGATATCGCGCTGTGCCCTGAGCTGTGCGCTGGGTTCCGCAATTGCTGCAGCCGTTGTAGGCGGCGGCTCACCTCGATCGGCGAAGCCGGCGGGCTATAGTAATTTTGCCGATGCCCAGGCAGCTATGTGTGGTATAAAAGCTCAGACTTATAAGCCCGTTGCAGAAAATCATAATATTTACAAAAAGCTTTACATACTTTATAAACAACTGCACGATGCCTTTGGTACGAAGCAATGGTCGGGCAAATTGGCCAATATTATGAAAGAGCTTTTGGGTATCAAGGATAGTATCAGGACTTAAGGAAAATATTGTGTACGAAGAACTCAAAAAAAACGTGTGTGATACAAATCTCCAGTTGCCCATACAAAAGCTCGTTATCTATAGCTGGGGTAATGTCAGTGGAATCGACCGCCAAAAAGGTGTAGTAGCCATCAAGCCCAGCGGTGTCCCTTATGACGAGCTTACGCCCGACAAAATGGTCTTGCTTGGCCTGGATGGGAAAATTATTGAAGGTAATCTCAATCCCTCGTCAGATACCCCGACCCATCTCGAGCTTTACAGAAATTTCAAGGCTGTTGGCGGTATATGTCATGCACACTCTACTCATGCAACGATGTGGGCTCAGGCCTGTCGGGAAATACCCTGCTTCGGCACTACACATGCCGATTATTTCTATGGCCCGATACCCGTTACAGACGCAATGACGGAGGATGAAATAAAAACCGATTATGAGCTAAACACAGGCAGGGTCATTGTCAGGCGTTTTGCCGGTATGGACCCAATGCAGATGCCGGCTGTTTTGGTGGCCAATCATGGACCTTTTACTTGGGGCCGGACCCCCGCCGACGCCGTTGAAGGTATGGTTGTCCTGGAGCAGATTGCAGCAACGGCCTTGGGTACTATTACAATAAATCCGAATCAGAATCAGATTGGCCGGGCGCTTCTGGATAAGCACTACTTGCGTAAACATGGTAAAGATGCTTACTACGGCCAGCAAACCAATCCCACCTGAAACGTGGGGTCTTGAACAAACAGGAGAGATAGAAATGAAAAAAAACACTTTTGGAGTAATAATTGGCAACCGGGGCTTCTTCCCGGATGCACTGGCAAAGCAGGGTCGAAAGGATATCCTGGGTGTGCTTAAGAAAAACGGTTTTAACTCGGTGGCCCTTTCGATGAAGGATACGAAATATGGTGCCGTTGAAACCTTTGACGATGCGAAGAAGTGCGCTGCACTTTTTGCCAAAAATGCTAAAAAGCTTGATGGCATAATTGTAACGCTGCCGAATTTCGGCGATGAAAAAGGAGTAGCTGAGACAATCAAACGCTCCGGACTCGATGTGCCGGTCCTGATTCACGCAGAACCCGATACTCCCGCTAAAATGAGCATAGCCGACAGGCGTGATTCTTTCTGTGGCAAAATCAGCGTCTGCAACAATCTCAGACAGGCAGGCATCCCGTACACCCTGACGCAATCACACACGGTTAAAGTCACATCGCCGCAATTCAAAAAAGAGCTGGATAATTTTGCTTCGGTATGCAGGATTGTCAAGGGTCTTAAGAACGTCAGGTTCGGCGCTATCGGTGCCCGTACCGGTGCGTTCAATACGGTCCGTTACAGCGAAAAAATCCTCGAGATTTCCGGTATATCGGTTGAGACGATAGATTTATCTGAAATACTTGGAAAAGTGGCGCTCCTGTCTGATAAAGACAGGGGTGTAAAAAGAAAATTGGATGATATTAAGAAATACAATCCTACAAAAACGGTTCCTGCTGACAAGCTTGTGAAAATGGCCAAGTTCGGTTACGTCGTGGACCGGTGGGTCAGGGAAAACGAGCTTAACGGCACCGCTATTCAGTGCTGGACCTCTCTGCAGGAATTCTTCGGAATTGTCCCCTGCACACTTATGAGTATGATGAGCGAGTCTCTGATACCGAGCGCCTGTGAAGTTGATGTCACAGGCCTGTTGGGAATGTATATTCTGCAATTGGCCGGCGGAACGCCGAGTGCAATCGTTGACTGGAACAATAACTACGGCTCCGACCCCGACAAATGCGTCCTGTTCCACTGCAGCAATCTGCCCAAGGCGTTCTTCAAGAGCTCAAGGATGGATTATCAGGAGATTATTGCCGGCTCTATCGGCAAAGACAACACCTATGGAACTGTCGTTGGCAGAATAGCTGCCGGCAAGGTAACATTCTGCAGAGCAAGTACTGATGATACAGCAGGCCTTATCAGCACTTACATTGGCGAGGGCGAATTTACGAACGACAAGCTCGATACATTCGGTGGCTATGGCGTGATGAAAATCGCGAACCTCCAGTTACTTATGCAATACGTTTGTGCGATGGGCTTTGAGCATCACGTTGCTGTCAGTAAAGTCGAAAAAGCCGATGCAATTACCGAAGCCCTCGACAACTATATGGCCTGGGAAGTCTATCGCCACGAATAAAATCGGCAGGTCTTTGTACGGCATCTAATGACAAAGAAGCAACCGCATGTATTTACTTGTTAATATGGGTAATCGTGGCGCCATCGAAACCATTGAATTTTGTTGAGGAGGCGATGCTGTATGCCCCTATGTTTTCGGTGTGAAGGTAATCACCGATTTGGAGGTTTGCCGGCAGATATTCCGAGACGGAGATTTTGTCAAAACTATCGCAGGTAGGTCCGACAACGGCACAAACTTCCAGCTTGCCTCGTTTGGACGCCCGGAAATTCGGTTTCCAGTGGTCGAAAACAATGCCTGAAAACGTATGATAGACGCCGTCGTTTATATGGTAGAAGATTTTTCCGTCTCTGCGCGCCTTTCCTATTATTTCTGAAACCAGCACAGCGGTTGTCGCAACCATAAATCGTCCCGGCTCAGCAATAATCTCTATATCAGGCGGGAAAAGTCTATTGCATTCGGAGTTTATTATCTTCGCAAGCTGCTCGAATTTTGGGACCTGCGAATCATAAGGCACCGGAAATCCGCCGCCTATATCGACTATTTTCGTGTCGTACCCTTTCTTTCGGCAGTTATTAAAAATATCAGCCGTTATCTCCAGTGCCGAAGTATAATTATCGAAATTTGTGCACTGGCTCCCGACATGAAAGCTCAGGCCTTCAACGGCAAGGCCGCAATCAAAGGCCTGTTTTATCAAAGTAATCGCCTCGCCCGGCTCAGCTCCGAATTTCGAGCCCAGCTCTACTAATGAGCCGCTGTCCGGCACCTTCAAACGCAAAATTAAACCGGCGGTCGGACAGTATTCTTTTATTTTTTTTACCTCGTCCGCGTTATCGTAAGTAACAAGCGGCTTGTACCTTTTTATCTTTTTTAAGGTGGGCCTGTCTTTGATTGTGTTGGAGAAGATGATTTTGTCCCAGATGAAAAAATATTTATCACTTTTTTGGAAATGCTTCAAATACGTATAAACCTGCATAAATTCATTGTAGGATGCGACGTCGAAGCTGGCTCCTTCTTTGAAGAGTGTCTCGATTATTTCCTGATTCGGATTTGCCTTTACGGCATAATAGGCCTGCACTCGCGGCAGATGTTTTTTGAAAACCCGATAGTTCTTCCTTATCTTGTTATGGTCGATTATAAACAAAGGCGTCCCATGCCTTTGAGCTAATTTAATAAGTCCTTTTTTCATCGTTAATCTTTTTTGCGATTTTTGCATTTTGATCAAATTCCCAGATTTCGACATCTTTAGGAATCAAGTGAGATTTCGTACGAATATAATATTCAGCAAGTGTCTCTTTCCGTTTTGGGTCATAATCTTTAAGAACAAAGAGTATTTTTCGGTAACCTTTTGGAGTTGCATAAAACAAATACATAGCCTGATCCCACGTGGCCATTTTGGCACTCGGCACATTACCGCCTTCAGTCCATTTGTGCGATTTACATTCGACCAAAATTTTTTTACTGAGATCACCCAAGTCGAACTTATGTGGTTTTTTACCTTTAATTCCGATGTCAACTGAAATATTGTTTTGAAGGTCCAAGCGTTTTTTTGTAGCAAAGAATTTTTTCGCTGCTTTCTCAAATTCCTTGCCAACATGAGCATTACTTTTGCTCCCTTTGCGTTGGAATGGCTTATTCATTTTTAGCAACCTAATTGCCTACCGCGTTTTTTTTGCCTACGGCATTTTATTTTACCGGCAATAAAGTATCGGCTTTTTTCAGGTTTGCTTTTCAACCTTTAAGGCCGTGCGGACTATTTGACGGACGTGCTGAGCGGTGCGCATTGCCTCGTCAGCATCTTCCAAATCGGCGGTTGTGCCGGGATAACGCACTTCAACCCCCAAATCCGTCAGCTGTTCCAAATCCCCCCTAAGAGACTCCCACGACGGCTCTGTAGGCAGGACAAGATTTAAAATCGCGGAAAGGTCGTGCGTTTTCGGAAAATCTTTGCCGGCTTCGACCAGGCAGGCTTTAAGATACTTTTCCACGCACTGCTGAGCGTGAAAACAGGAGGCATCATAGTTGGGATATTCAGCACTATTTTTCTCCCGCCCGGCAGTGCGAAAATCGCCTTCAGCTTTTTCGACCCATTCGGCAGTTTCAGGCTTCATAAAGCATCTTTCCTTTCTGCGTAATGTCCCGCATAAACACATCGTGCATCGCCAGTCTCTGACGAAGCTGCTGCGGCGTTCGCACAAGTAAATCCATCGGGAAAGATGGACGAGTGCGACTGCGAATTGTTGAAGCCATTTTCCAGGTTTTGCCTTCAAACGGCAGAACAACAAGTAAATCCACATCGGAATCGGGACCGGCTTCTCCGGCTGCGTAAGAGCCGAATAAAATTATCCGCTCAGGATTGAACTGTTTTGCGATGCGGTCGGCCAACGCCTGTATGTCTTTGAAATCTACCATTTTATCTCCCTGACAATGCCGTGATTATAATGCAGATTACCGGCCGCGACAAGAGGATTCCGCCAATCGTCCAATATAAACTCAAACTTTAATTTGGCCGATAGACTTGGCTTGTCGATGTTTAGTTCACAGTTTCTTTATTAGACTTTTTAGTTTTTCAATCTCTTTATTGTTTTCAAGATAAGACTCCATCAATTTTTTCCTTAGTTCCTGTCCTCTGTCATACAGTCTTTTTTGTTTTTTGCGCCTGGTGGACTGGAGCACATAAGCGGTCATGAGAGGAAATGCTACCGTAACATCGAGATATGCAGTGACCGTTTCTTCGATTTTTGTCGGGTCTATTTTCCCCCAGCTTGCCGCCTCGGAGGGTGGCGCACCCGACAGGCCGCCGGTATCCGGTCTTGCATCGGTTATATTAATATCGTAATCCTGCCCCATCTCCGGTATCATCAGCACTTCCTGAATCTGCGGCTCGGTCTGCAGCATAAAATTCTTCGGGCTTCCGCCCCCAATAAGGATAACCGCTGTTTTGCCTTTTTCATATCTCTTGGAGTTCAGGATAATGGCGGTCGAATCGTTAACATCGATGCTCGGATTTATTTTCAGCTTGAATTTATCCAACAAACCCTGCGCTTCAGCGAAAAGCTCAAGGCCTGCCACGTTCATTCCTATCGTCGAGTCGCCCGGCGAAGATGTGAAAACAGGTATGCCGTTTCTGTAAGCCGCCGCCAGGACACTTACCTGGCCGAGACCATTTTTTTCTTCGAGTTCGTTTACGATTTTGCCGAGATGATGATAAAATTCCCGCGTCCCCATCTCTTTTTGGAATTGCGGCCTTGTAAGTATCTCTCTTAACCTCCTGTCGGTTTCCATCAAAACATCTTCATAATCGAACAGGATATCATAGATTCTCGTTACACCTTTTGCTCGCAGGTCGGCGTCATCAA
>CAYWUO010000003.1:0-28787 GCA_964461285.1 uncultured Pirellulales bacterium | reverse complement strand
GCTCAGGACAGGTCTCTTGAAGCGTATCTCGTATTGAAGGCAAAGAATATCGTAATAGGCCGTAAAAGTCAAGGGGAAAAATCCCCGCAGTGCGGGAATGGGGGAAAAAAATAAACAATCCCCCCAGCACAGGTCTGGGGGCTAAATATAAAAAATCCCCCCACCACGCAGGGTGGGTAAATAAATAAAAAGAAACCCCCACCACGCAAGGTGGGTAAATAAATAAAGAGAAACCCCCACCACGCAGGGTGGGTAAATAAATAAAAAGAAACCCCCACCACGCAGGGTGGGGGCTAAATATAACGGTGACCCCCCGTGACCCCCGACTACAACGTTCGAGGGCAGGCAGAGGACGGAAGACAGAGGACAGAGGACGGAATCAATTGATTATTTAATATTGACTAAGAAATTAAGGGCAGCATAATTGAAGGTCAATGAATGAGACTGATTTACTTTTGAAGGCATACTACGAGGCTCTCTATGAGCGGCTGGTAGCTGACAAGGCTCTTCTGGTAAAAAGAATAGAAGAGCTGCTAACAAACGAAATAGCAAAGCGCAAATTTGGCGGCTTTGACGGGGACAAATTCGCTGCATACCGGGATGCGAGCTTAGCTTTTGTGGATGAACGGTTAGAGGCCTACAATCCGTTTGGGATTCAATATACATTTGGCCATATCGGAAGGCGGGAAGCCATTGAGCTGGAACTGCAGCTTAACTGGTATGACAGCCGACAGGAATTCGAGGATTTGGTGGAAGCAGCACGCTGCAAAGCAGAATCAGAGATGGATGAAGCAAATATGCAGCTACGAGCTAATGAGCTGATTAAGGAAGCTGGAGCGTTCCCGGATAAGAGTATTATATCCGCTTATGAGGCAGAGCCAGCACTGAATAAACTGCCGGACTATATAGTGGCCCGGGCGATAGAAGAAATTATACGTGAGTAACAGTAGTTTTTTGCTCGTGGGTTGAAAGAAAAATGCCGCTGTGCTTGTGCTGCCTGGCTGGGATTTATTGCTTATGATAAAAAAAAAGACCCCTGTGATGCTAATAACGGGATATTCCTTTATTTTTACATTATCATGTGTCTGAAATACCCGAATTAAGCTTCACAGGGGCAAGTTTTTAACAAGCTGTTATTCTTTGTTTTTGTGTCGGTCTCCTTTCTGCTAACTTTGGTTATTTTATTTTTTGTTAAACTATACTTCTATTGTTGAGAATCGGCAGAGTTCGGACTTTGTCTTGAGCTTTTCTGTAGACCTGCGGGCCCTGGGAAATAAGGTGTTTTTAACACGGGTAAAAGGGCAAAAGTTTGGAAACTTCTTATTTTTATCCCCTGCCCCCAAACTCCGGATTGAGAGTTTAAATGCCTTACCCGAAGCTAAATAATTTGCCCTGCTTAACCCCGATAATGAGGAAATTCATACACGAAAATTTTTTCCCAAAAGGGCTTAAATAGTGAAAATTTTTTGTTTTTTCTATAGATTCGAACAGTTTTTGAGCCAGGTATGATTGCAGCTCAATGAGTCGTGAATTGAAGAACTGTAATTGGTATCGAAACCATTAAAAAATAAAGTGTTTCTGAAACCAGGAAGTCGAATTCAAAGACAATGTTAAACGCCGGACACAACAACATCCGTGAAAACAAGACTCGGAGTTCGCTGAGAAGAATACATCCAGGGGTCATTGGCAACTTCAGAGAGCTTATGCCAGAATTCGAGATGATTTCCGGCAATGTTCATTTCCGCAACTGATTGAACGGGTTCGCCTTTGTCGAAAAGTTTTCCATTGATGCCAACCGATGCATCTCCAGTAGTCGAGTTTGAGTTGCCGCCGAGAAATCCTGTGATGAAGATACCTCTGCCAAGGTCCTTCATTATCTCTTTGACCGGCCTTTTGCCCGGCGGGATAATAAGATTCGAAGTTCCGGCTGTTGTCGGCTCACAACCGAGCTTTCTGCTGTAGTACCAATCAATATAAAATTCTTTTAATAATCCTGAATCTATTATAATTCTCTTTTTTGCGGCGAATCCATCTCCATCAAATAATTTACTGCCCAGTCCGCCCACTACCAAAGGGTCATCGATGAGTGTAAGATGCTCGCTTGCAATTTTTTGGCCCTTCTTGTCTGCAAGAAAGGACTGCTTCTGCTGAATGTTTCTGCCATGCATAGCGGCAAGCAGGCCGCCAAGCAGTTTCGGCACGTTTCGATTCTCTACGATAACAGGGAGGGTCTGGGTCTTGATTTTCTTAGCACCAAGCAAATCGAGCGTGCGTTTGGCAGCAATGTCACCGATTTGGTTTTCCGGAGGCAGGCTGTCTCTGTTAATAACAGCTACATAGTGATAACCATTTGGCCTGCGGTCTCCCTCGTCCTGCATTGTTACATCGGCTCCGGCCCAATAGACTGTCGATTCACGATATCCTTCAAATCCATTACTTCTAAGCTCTACGGATTCCATGTGATAGTCCTGCTCGCTTGCAGTTACGGATATGACTTTCTCACCGCCTGAGGTAAGGGCAGCCTGCTCGATGGCCTTTACTATCGTATGTCGCTGGTCAGGGGAAAGCTGCTTGTGCTTGGGGTCAACAATTTGCAGGTCTACATTCGGCCTGCCCTGATAGTACTTAGGGTCGGGTAGAGAGCGATATTGGTCTTCAGCCAGAAGTTTTGTTGTGGCAACAGCATTTGAGATAAAGCTCTTCAAGGCATCTTTTCGCAAGTCCGAAGTGCTTTGACTCGAATATCTGTGATTTACGAAGAGCTCGATATTGAGGTTTCTTTCGGATGCCTCTTTTATGTTTTCCGGCTTACGCTCGCGGTAGCTTATTTCTATAAAGCGGTTCCTGTGTATGCCTACCCGGCATTGGTCCGCACCGGCAGATATCGCGGTTTTCATTGACCATGCGGCTAAGTCGTACATTTCTTTATTCATACTGATAGTCCTCTATTTACGCCTTCACACCTCCGACCGTCATGGATTTGACCAAAACAGTCGGTAACCCAAAGCTCACAGGAACTCTTTGCCCATTTTTTCCGCAAGCTCCAGCTCCCGATTGAGCCATTTCAAGGTCATTAGCAACCATAATAACGTTCTGCAACATTTTTGGGCCATTTCCCGTAATATTTATATCTTTGATAGGTGAGGTTAGCTTGCCATCTTCAATCATTTTTCCCTGTGATACGTAAAATGCAAAATCACCTTCACCAATTTTCACCTGCCCATTGCTCACATTTTGAATATAAATACCCTTTTTCACGCTTTTGATGACGTCCTCAGGACTTGCTTGTCCGGCTAACATGTATGTATTTCTCATACGCGGCTGAACGTAATGCTCGTAGCTCTCGCGTCGGCCATTGCCTGTAGGTTTAACTTTGTAATGAATAGCAGAGATTTTGTCATGCATGTAGCTGCGAAGAATTCCATTTTCTACGAGCATGGTTTTTTGGCCGGCAGTTGCTTCATCATCCACATTGACTGAGCCCAAAAGTTGTGGATTGGTTGCATCATCGACGATGGAGACGAACGGCTCGGCGACCTTCTTACCGAGCATAGTGGCGTAAGTG
Source organism: uncultured Pirellulales bacterium (assembly GCA_964461285.1). Taxonomy (GTDB): domain Bacteria; phylum Planctomycetota; class Phycisphaerae; order Sedimentisphaerales; family Anaerobacaceae; genus CAZBWE01. Next base: position 25,222 of record CAYWUO010000003.1, on the reverse strand, counting down.
GAAATCCCTTTTCTGTTAAAGTCGGCCTCCATTCCGTGCCCAATCGCCTCGTGCAGCAGAATTCCTGTTATACCCGGGCCAAGGACAACGGGCATTTCGCCTGCCGGCGGTTGCACAGCTTCAAAAAGAACCGTAGCCCTGCTGACGGCTTTCTGAGCCAAAGACTTGACTATTTCAGTAGTATAGAATGAAAAATCCCGTCGGCCACCTATATTCCACCAGGCCCTCTCGCGTTTTCCATCTTTTTCCGCTACGACGAGGGCATAAAGATAGTTCCTGGGGATCAGGTCTTTGGCCATTACGCCGTCGCTTGTAACCACAAGGATTCGTTTCTGCTGGTCATGAAAACCGGCATTTACCTTGATGACAAGAGGGGAAAGCTTGAAGCACCTGTCGTTTACCGACTGGACAATGGGGAGCTTTGATTCGATGGGGACGGAAGTTAATAATCTTTTGAGAGGGTAGTAATTACCGGTCTTCAATCCGACAAACTGCCCCGCAGGTTCATTAGGATTCGAATCGGCTATAGTGGCGGCCGTCGATGCAGCATCCAACATGGATTTTTCTGTCAGCTCTTGTGTAAATCCGTATCCGACCTGGTCACCTTTTACGGTTCGAATACCCACACCAAGAGCGATGTTGCTGTAAGCTCGATTTACTTTTCCATCTTCAAGAGCTACCCAATTGCCTACTGTGTGCTCAAAGTATAAATCAGCAAAATCTCCACCTTTATACAGGGCTTTTGCCAGGACTTTCCTGCACAGACTGTCTGAGACTCCAAACTCGGATTCAAAATACTCTTTCTGCTCCGCTTTGGCGATACTCAGCCAGCCTGAAGACATAGTTGGAATAACGGCAGCGGCAGAAGCAGCGCCAGCGGCTTTTTTGAGAAAGGAACGTCTTGTTATACGGCTCATATAACCTCCTGTGGATTATAATGGCAATGTAGTCATATAAAATGTATTTCTGAGAAGCTATTATAAGGCAGGTGAGATATAAAGGAAGGGAGAAACGACAAAAAGTTTATAGGGATTTTAGTAAACTTTGGCACATCGCCTAATTCAGGGTATTTCACTCCATATAAAAAGACTCGTAAGCTTTTGACCTACATGATTTTACTTAACGAGGCTGAAGGGACTTGGGTAGTTCTGTATTAAAAAACCGCTGCTACTTATAGCAACTATAATAACATAATTATTATCGTGGTGTCTTAGTTGCCGCCGGCATTATTCTGTTCTCGTTGGCGAATATATTCGCGGACGATGTCACTTCTGGTAATTATACCGACCAATTTACCCTCCGATACGACAGGTATTCTCCTGAAGTAGTTATTAATCAGACACTCACAAACATCCAGTAAGCTTTCATTCTCGTCAAAGAAGACCGGAGGTTGTGTCATAAAGTCATTAACCGTTTTATTTTCGTCTTCCGGGGTATAGAGTAAACTCAGGACATCCTTTTCCGAGAGGATTCCTACCAAACTCATATCGTCATCGACTATGGGTACGCCGGTAATGTTGTTGTTTGAAATCAGCTCAATGGCCTGAACTATTGATGTGTCCCTTGTTACACTGATTACGTTTTTTGTCATAATATCTTTCGCTTTGAGTGAGACGATGTTTTCTGTTGTAAGCATCTTAATCTCTTTCTTGGCGTTGTGCTTCGACGTATTAAAGCAGCTGCGTATAAAATGGAATAAATCCAAGCTGGTTTGCCTTAATAGTGACTAACACCTTGAGAATTTTACAAATTCCTCATTAATTTCTCCCCCCCAAAAAAAGAATAATCCGGCGATTTTCATACATACCGGCCAGTAGTATGATAACAACAACGGCGAATTCAAATAATTGACTAACCAGCGATGGTTTTCCAGCCTTGATTAAGCTCTTCCATTATTGAGATAGCCTGTCGAATCATTCGAGGGTCACACTTTGTATTAGCTTCCGAGAGCCGATTGTTAATAAAATAATAGAGTCTTCGCAGGTTAGTACTTAATTCGCCGCCAGCGTTGACATCCAGGACGGCATTTAGCTCGTTGATTATATCCTGTGCCCGGTTTATATACTGACCTTTTTCCTTATAGTTGCCAGTTTCCAGTTCTTTAATAGCCAGCTTCATAAATTTGATTGCACCATCGTAAAGCAGGACAATAAGCCGACCTTTGCTTTGCGTAGTAACTGCAACATCCTTATACGCTCCCACTTCATTCATATCACTATTCCTTTATTTGTGTCCGGCGTTATAAATTCTGGAACACAATTTTTTCTCATTTGATAGAGAGCTGACAGGTTTATTTTCTGGCTTAAGTAGTTCATCCATAAGAAGGGAGATGACTGCTGGTTTATATCTCCAGAAGTCATCTCCCCCTATAGCTCCACCAACCATCTCCCCCAAAGTCATTCATTGATGGTAGAGTATGCTTCTATCTAACCAGTGTTAATGCCATTTGAGGCATCATGTTGGCCTGTGCCAACATAGCAACACCGGCTTGTGCCAGGACCTGGTTTCTCGTCATTGCTGCCATTTCAGTAGCTACATCAACGTCGGAGATACGAGACTCGGCAGCCATGAGGTTCTCGGTCTGGACATTGAGAACACTTACGGTGTTTTCCAGACGATTCATCTTTGCACCGAAGTCCGCACGGGCGGTAGTTGCGTCACTGATTGCGGTGTCTAAGCTTGTCAAGGCCGTCTGGGCACTAGATGTGGTGCTGAGACCCAGAGCATCAATCTTAAGGCCTTCCTTGGTCATATCGGCTTTATTGATGCCGATAGAATCGCTTGAATCACCAAAGACAATTGCTATAGTACCAGTAGCACTATTGAGCATGGTGATACCGTTAAATTGCTCTGCCCCTGCAATACGTTCGATTTCGTCTGCCAATTCCTTAAACTCGCTGCTCATAATAGTACGCTGTGCATCAGAATAAGTCCCTGTAGCAGCCTGCTCAGCCAGCTGTTTCATACGCACAAGCAGGTCGTCGACGGTCTGCATAGCACCTTCCGTTGTCTGCAGCAGACTAATGCCATCCTGGGCATTACGGGCACCCTGCTGTAGCACAGCAATGTCGGCACGCATCAACTCACGAACAGCCAGTCCGGCTGCATCGTCTTTTGCAGTGTTGATACGCAGTCCCGACGCCAGTCTTTCGACTGATTGGGCTAGTGCATCATAACTTCGCCCCAAATGTCGAGCAGCATTTGCTGCCATAATGTTGTTCTTAATTGCTAACATATTTTTGACTCCTTATTTAAATAACAGTAAATTTTTTACCATTAGATACCTTTGACTGGTAAACTAAATATGCGTTAATCACTCCGGTCACTCCATAAAAAGACTCTTTTAAGAAACATTATCGATTAAGATAAAGGGTACTTAAGGGTTTATTTATGGAAATTAGTGACAAAATTAGTGGACCTGTAATATTATTATTGAGCATACTGATATCGGTGTTCAGACTGTACAGAAAGCGGGGAAAAAATAAGATAATTTGCGAGTTTAGTGACATGTATCTGAAAAATTTTTCAGACCGATGGGCTGACTATCTTTGTCGACTACTTAATCTTATTTGTGACTCTGCTCTGAATGTGCAAAAAGCTATTAACTGTAGCGGAAGCCTGGAAGCTTTGAGATATTCTTGGATACTGCCAGGAGTTAAACAGGGAAATTCGCGATAAACATCTGTAAGTTTAAGATAAGAGAAGATATTGGCAGGACCTGGTGATACTAAACTAACATATTTATGGAATTCTCCGTAAATTGTGCCTGCGCTTCAAAATCGTCCTCATAGCTGTTATTGTTCGAGAACCATTCGTTAGTCCCGAATTTATCCTGGTTTTGGTGAGCATCGTTACCGGCGAAATAGTGTTGTTGGAAGGACCCGTTTTGTGTGGATTGGCCTTTAGCAAACTGCTGCCCGGCTTGGTCTGTGAGTATGACATCGAGCCGTTTTACCTGAATACCGGAATCTCCAAGGTTTCGGATTATTTGCGGTAGTGACTGCTCTATCTCATGCTTGGTTTGTGTCCTGTTGACTTCCAACGAGCCTGTGAGCTGGTTTTGCTGTTCCTGGAATTTTATGCAAACCTTGCCCAGCTCCGGTGGATTGAGATGGACAGTGATTTGCTGCTTGCCGGTTTGTTGATGTAAGGAATTTTGAATAGATTCTGAGATTTGTCGGCCAATCCCATCAACAGTGTCTTTGGGCAACGTGTCGTTGGAGTTATTTACGGTCCCGGTAAACTTGAGTGATTCGCTTGTAGTATTGGTTTGGATATTATTAGAAGAAATCGGCCGCTCGAAGATTGAATTTGAAATATTATCGGTCTTCACGTGTTGGTTTTTTCCCTGCTCATTGGATGGTTCTGTTATGTTTGCCTTTAATATAGCAGGATTGCCTGATGAGTTTTGTTTTTGGTTTTTGCTGCCACTATAGAAAAATTCTGAGTGTCCCTGAGCATTTGTATTAGTTTGCTGAATGAAGGCAGGTTCATCAGCTGCTGGTTTTTCGGTGACAGAAGGTGATATTTCCGGACTAAGAGCTGATTTAACCTGGGATTGAAGTGTATTGTTTTGAACCGGTAAGGAATCGATAATCAATGTGGATGTTTTTTGACCATCAGAAGCACCTTCTGTATGTACAAATGCTGTTTTTCCGGCTTGAGCAGTTATTTGGCTATTTATATCAATAACCGCCTTTTGATTTAATCCTTCGCTGCCTTGTTGGCTGGTATTGTCTTTTGTAATAAAAAGTGTTTTATTCGATGCCTTTATTATGCCGGCGTTCTCTGTTTTATCAGGTTGGATATCACCGGCGTTCTCCACTTTACCAGGTTGGATATCACCGGCGTTCTCCACTTTACCAGGTTGGATATCAACAGTTACTGGCTGTTTGGCTGTGTTAGGGGGAAAGGTTTTCGGCCCAATCATACTTGTCTTGTCAACCGGAAGAGTTTTATTCTCGAAAGGTTTCAAGGTCTGTCCGGTTGTAGGAGCCAATTTATCAGTATTTAGGCCCTTTAGAAAAGGCGCAGATTTATCACCGGTCTTCTTGCCTGCTATTTCTGCTGTTCCTGCTTTGCTCTGCTCAATGTTTTGAGGGTGTTGTGCCAAGCATTGTTGGGCTATATTTAGGTGCAAAGCAACATTGGGGGTCGGATTTTGCTTTGCTGGTTGATTGCTAATTCCAGACTTCTGAGGTTTCTCGTTATTTGGTTTTTGGGCATCCGTAGGTTTAGAATGCTGTGACGTATTTTCATTGGCTTTATTCTGGGCATTGACATAAGTCTTATCGGACGTTTTTTCGGTAATGTCAGGTTTTTTTTCGTTAATATTGGTATGTGCTGTACTATTAAATGTTTTCTGAGTTATTTGCCTGGTGTTATTCGAGGATGTCTGTGATTTAGCAGATACTAAATGAGCGCTCGTTGGGCCTGCAAATAAGCTATCTATTGTCAGCGTACTGGCGTCCATAAATCAATCCTAAATGTAGCTAAAGAAATATGTGCAATCGACGTACCAACAGTTACTATAAAAATAATCAGAGAACATAAGTATTTATTGTAACAGGAGTTATGGGCGCAGAAAAGTTGATTAGCTAAACAATATTCTTTCTTTTTCGATGTATGCGGAGAAAGATTCCACGGGATTAGGAAGGAATTTCCGGGTTGTCTAAAGCATTAGTTAAAAAGGTCTTATGTCAAAGGGACCGGCTTGTAAAAAACACATCCGATTGTATAAAAACCTGACGTTTCTGAACAGATGAATAAAGGTGATTGTTTTAAGTTAAACGCAGTTTTTGGGCAAAAAGCTGTTTAATAGGCTTAAAATAAACAGATTTAGGCGTCTGGCACGATTATTGCTGATTCTTTAAGCAAACACAAATTAAATATAAGTTGTTGGAAGTAGAGATGTCCAAAACAAATAGTGTAATGGAGCTTCTTGAGGCAGGTTTAAGGGCAGAGAGCCTTCGTCAGAGGGCAATCGCCAACAATGTTGCCAATCTTGAAACCTCTGGATATCGCAGGATTGACGTCAAGTTCGAGGAGCTGCTTGCCAAGGCACTAAATTCGTCCGGCGGGATCGACCTTAAAGAGATTGAGCCTGAAATTTTTCAGCCCAAAAAGACTGCTATCGATTCAAACGGCAACGACGTCAATCTGGAAACTGAGGTTGGGGAATTGGTCAAAAATAGTCTACGCCATAAAGCTTTTATTCGTTTGTTAAATAAGAAATATAGACAAATTGAAATGGCAATGAGTGTAAACAGCCAGAGGTGATAAAATTCAAAAAGCATATTCATCCACTATAACGAAGTGTTGGTGACAGCCGGGAAAGGGATATATCAAATGGAAGTGAATACATTCGGCCCGATAGATATAGCGATTTCCGGTTTGCGGGCTCAGGGGAAACAGATGGAAGTGATTTCCTCGAATGTCGCCAATGCCCGAACCGCTGATGCAGGCAATGGTGAGCCCTACCGCAGGCTCGAAGCTGCGTTCAAGGCAAATGATGACGATGTTGGGGGTGTCAGCCTGGATGAGATTCTCCCTGACAGGGGCGATTTTTTCAGGATTTACAACCCCAATAACCCTAAGGCAGATGACCAGGGTTACGTTGCTATGCCGAATGTGAACCTTCCTATTGAAATGATGAACCTGACTGTCGCCACACGAACATATCAAGCCAATGCAGCAGTTCTTAAACGCTACCAGCAAATCGTGGAAACCACATTAGAATTGCTTCGATAATCAAGGATGTAATCAATGATTAATCTAAATGCAAATGTAAACACAGTGTTACCTAACATCAGTTCCGGCACACCTGCATCAAAAAATGGAGCTAACGATGCAAAAAAGCTGGACTTCGATGATGCTGTAAAAACTGTTGGGAAGTATATATCCAAGGTTGATGAACTTCAGCAGTCATCGGATATGTCCATAAAGGATTTATTGGCAGGTAAAAACGAAGATATCATCTCGGTGGTTTCTGCTGTTGCCAAGGCGGATATGAGTTTTAAGCTTCTCGTGGGCGTTAGAAACAAGTTAATCGAGGCATATAAACAAACTATGAATATGCCTTTGTAATCGACGGTTGTTTAGTATTTTTTTATCGATAAGCAATTAACAAGGGGGTTAAATGAGCTTTCTGCAGAGTATAAGGGTGATTTGGCTAAAGATAAGTCTGATTCAGCGCGCCGTTCTATTTGCTGTTGTTTTGGCATTTATTATTATCACAGCGCTGCTTGTTCACTGGGCCCGTAAACCTGATATGAGAATGCTCTATCAGGGCCTTGCTCCCGAAGAGGCATCTAAGATTGTTGAGAAAATCAGTGACAAGGACATCGCTTACGAATTACGAAATGGCGGGACGAGCATCTTCGTTCCGGAGGAAAAGGTTTACCAGCTTCGGCTTGATATGGCGAGAGAGGGGCTGCCCTCTGACCCGCAGAGCGGTTATAAGATATTTGACAAGGAAAAAATCGGTATAAGTCCATTTGTCCAGAACGTAAACCTTAAGCGAGCACTGCAGGAAGAACTGGCCAAGAGCATTCAGATGATAGACGGAGTACTTCACGCCAGAGTTCATATAGTAAGCTCTGAGCAGGCCATTTTTACATCTGAAGCCATTAAGCCTACGGCATCTGTTGTTCTTCGATTAAAACCCGGCTATAGAGTAAGTAGCCTTAATATAGCGGCAATTACTAATCTGCTTGCCGGCAGCGTTGAGGGATTGACATCGGAAAATATAACGGTCGTCGACAGCCAGGGCCGTCTTCTTTCCTCCACATCGGATCAAACGTTGGCCAGTGGCGCAGGTACTGTCGCTGATTATAGAGAGAGGGTGGAGCAAAGCTTGTCGCAGAAGGTTGAAGATATGCTTACCACTGTGTTAGGACCTGGCAGGGCAGTGGTAAGGGTTAGTGCTGTTATTGATATGAATAGTATCAGCACAGTCACAGAAACTTACGACCCAACCACAAAGGTAACGTCAAAAGAAGAAATTACCAGTGGTTCTGAGGTTGGCGCGAGCAGTTCCTCAGCAGGAGGTGAGTCGCCGGTACCGGGTAGCACAAAGAAAGACGAAACAGTGATTACCGAATACCAGGTCGGAAAAACTGTGAAACAAGAAGTCATCTTACCAGGGGAAATAAATACGTTGTCAGTGGCTGCTTTTGTAGACTTATCAGTATCCGATTCGAATGAGGCGGGTTCTGGTGAACAGCAAGCTATGATAATGGAATTATCGGAGGTCGAAGAGATTATCAGGAATGCGCTCGGCCTTAAAAGTACAGATACACTGAAGGTAGTTCATGCCAAGTTTTATAGTCCGGTCGAAACGATAATTGACGAGGAGCCATCCAGCATATTTAGTTATATTGCAATCGTCAGGCATGCATCTTTAGGGATTATGGCTGTTTGTGCATTGCTTGTTCTGAAGATATTCCGTGGGGCCAGGAAAAAGGCAATCTCAGCAGCATCTGCAGCGCAGTTGCCTTCAGCTGAAGGGCCTTTTGGGCTTCTTTCGGCTGAAGCGGGCAAATCCGAATCATTGGTGGTGCGTAAGCAAATAGCCAACGCCTTACAACGCAACCCTGAACAAGTTAAGCAGCTATTTGCCAGTTGGATTGAAGAAAAGGGATAGTATTGTGGCAACAGGTAAACAAAAAGCTGCCATGCTGTTGATGAGCCTGGACCCGACAACCGCAGGCGAACTGCTCAGAGGTCTTAATCCTGAGGTAGTTCAGGAATTAGCGGTTGAATTGGCATATTTAGATGCATCCGGCGTCAGCAGCAGACAAAGTACCGAAGTTGCTCGTCAGTTTTGCATCTCTCTGAAAACCGACCAGGGATTTCATTTTAAGAGCTTCTTAGAGCAGATGCTAAAAAGTACAGTAGGTGAGGATAAAGCGATTCAAATTCAGACTCAGATACAAGATTTGCTGCAGAAACGTGACCCTTTTATATCTATTCGTTCCATAGATTCACGAACAATAGCATCTGCCCTGGGGAATGAACACCCTCAAGCCGCTGCGGTGGTTTTGTCTGAATTGCCCGTGAAGAAAAGCTCAGAGGTTATTGGCCTTTTAGGTGAAGGTATCCGCGTTAGTGTCGTCAGCAGGATGACTGGTTGTGAAGCAATAACAGCCGAAGCAAAAACGCGAATAGCGGAGACAGTTTGCAAACGTCTTGGAGCTGTTGCTGCCGCCGGCAGGGAGAGGTCTGCAATAGCTCGACCTGAGCAATCGCTGAGGAAAGTGGCGGTGATTTTGCGAAACCTGGGCAAAGAACTTAGAGACGGCCTGCTCGGGGCTATAAAAGAGAAAGATGATAAGACAGGTGAAACGGTGGCCAACTTAATGATAGTCTGGGAAGATATCCCGCAAGTGGCAGATAGGTCACTGCAAGAGGCCTTGAGAGGAACCGATGCAAAAAAGTTGGCTTTAGCACTGGTCAAGGCCGACGAAACAATTGTTGAGAAGATTAAATCTAATATTTCCGAACGGGCCGCTGCTACGTTAGACGAGGAAACATCGCTTATGTCGGCTCCGAAGAAACAAGATATTGAAGATGCCAGAAATGAAATTGTACAATCACTTCGTGAAATGAATGAAAAAGGCGAACTTGCTTTTGTGGAAGAATAATCCAATGTCTGGCACAGTTACAACTAAACTTGATAGACCAATTACGCAGGTAAGAATTTTAGACAATAATGGTGCTGATGCCAAATCGATAGCAGGGGGAACAGCAGATTCGTTAGCAGGTGACAACCGAGATATAAAGCAGGATATAGAAACCCAACAAGCAGTTTTTTCCCAGGTGTGCCAGGCCCTTAACGGCTTAAGAGCAAAGCTGGATGAGTTTTGCAACAAGATATTTGCCGAACACAGAGAGGAAATAGCAAAACTTTCAGTAGAAATAGCCAGAAAAATATTGGTTCAAAAAGTGAAGGATGGAGATTACGAGATAGAATCTATTATCAAAGAAGCACTTAAAAATACGCCCACACATAAGGATATGGTAGCGCACCTGAATCCTGAGGACCTTAAGCAATACCAAAAGGCACAGCAGGAAAAGCCGGATAGTGACTTATCAGGTATTAAGTTAATACCGGACCCGAATGTTGGACGGGCAGAGTGCATTCTTGAAAATCCCAAAGGCATTATCAACTCGTTAATTGATAAACAGCTGGAGAAAATCGGCCAGGCACTTGAAAAAGCGGAATAATTTATGGCTACGATTAATAGTGATTGCTTAATCAATTTTGAGAAATTTCACATGGCACTTCGCGAGGTGAATTTGTTGGATTGCCAGGGTTCGGTAATGCGAGTTTCCGGTTTAACAGTTGAATCGAACGGCCCGGGCGTTGGATTAGGTGAACTTTGTGGTATTCACATTCGCGAAGGTCGACGTGTGCTTGCTGAAGTAGTAGGTTTTCGGAATGAACATCTTATTCTGTTGCCATTAGAACATATAGAGGGTATTGCACCAGGCGATGCGGTGACTGCGCGGACCACACCGCGTTATATTAACCTGAGCGACAATATTCTGGGCAGGGTAATAAACGGTTTAGGAGAACCAATTGATAATAAAGGGCCCTTGGTTGGGACAGACAAAAAAGCACTGGATTCAAGTAGCCCTCCACCTTTGAGCCGGGAAAAGATTACTATACCTTTGTCTTTAGGAATAAGGTCGATAGATGGAGTATTAACCAGCGGCAAAGGTCAAAGAGTAGGAATATTTTCCGGTAGCGGTGTGGGTAAAAGTGTTCTGCTTGGTGATATTGCTAATTCAAGTGAGGCAGAAGTTAATATTGTTGCGCTGATAGGCGAGCGTGGGAGAGAAGTTCGTGAATTTATCGAAGAAAATCTCGGAGCAGAGGGTCTGAGTCGCAGCGTAGTTATTGTTGCTTCATCTGATTCGCCGCCGATTCAACGACTAAAAGCGGCTTTTGTGGCAGTCACCGTAGCCGAGTATTTCAGAGATAAGGGCAAAGATGTTTTGTTTATGATGGATTCACTTACCCGCTTTGCCCAGGCTCAGCGTCAGATAGGTCTTGCCGCTGGAGAGCCACCGGCCACAAAAGGTTATTGTCCGAGCGTTTTCTCACTGATGCCGAGACTTATCGAGCGTTTAGGATGCGCAGAAAAAGGCAGCATTACGGGTATTTTGACTGTTTTGGTTGAGAACGATGATTTGACAGACCCTGTGGCTGACAGTGCAAAGAGTCTATTGGATGGGCATATCGTTCTATCAAGAAAATTGGCAGAAAGGGGACATTATCCTGCTGTTGATATTTTGCAAAGCGTAAGCCGATTAATGCCGGCAGTAATAACCGGAGAACATAAACTTGCAGCAAAGAAGTTAAAGGAAATTTACAGTATTTATAATGACGCGGAGGATTTAATAAACATTGGAGCGTTTTCTTCGGGGAGTAATCATCGCATTGACGGGGCTGTAGCCTTAATTGACAAGATAAACAATTTTCTTATTCAGCCTGTCCGTGAGAAAACAAGTTTTCAGGAGACTGTCGAAAGGCTGACTGCAATTACCAAGTCGTGGGACGACTTGTTGAGTGTTAATAATTAAAAGATGGAAATTAAATGAAGCGATTTGTTTGGCGGTTGCAGCGAGTTCTTGAGATAAAGACAAGAGAAGAAGAAAAAAAGAGAGGAGAATTGCTGGATGTAACCGAAAAGCTGGCCCAGACGCGTGCAGAACTGATAACACAGCAAAGAATATTAGAGGATATAATCTCCGATATGTCCGGAGAAAGTCCAAAACAGCGATTGAGCAGGCAGGAATTTTTCCTGCGATATTCAGTAACGAGTGATGAGTTAATTAGGATGCTTAAAAAAGGAGTAAATGACCTGGAAGCACAACAGAGGAAAAAAATTGCCGAGGTTTTGAAGGTTAAAAGATTCAAAGAGGGTTTAGAAAAACTTCGAGCCAAGGCGCGGATGCGGTTTATCCAGGAGCAAGAAAAACTTGAACAGAAAGAGCTCGATGAAATCGCGACGATATCATTTGCTCGGAATATGATATCTCAAAATATGTAATACGTTGTGCGATAAACGAGGAACTATATATACAATAAAAAACCTGGGAGATTGTTGTGAAAAAGAAACGAATAATAATTATGGCAGCGGGGGGCTTAGTAAGTTTTGCGGGAATGTTTGTTTTCGCCTGGTTTACTACAAAAGCACCCATCATAGACCATGTAGCTGATACAAATCAGCCGGCATTTGCCAAGTCCGAGGAATTGTTACAGCTACCTCAGACAGCCGGAGCGGCAGCTGCTATTGGTGTCGATGAAAAAACGGCGAAAAAGATTATGACAGAGCGACAGCTAAAGAGTCTTGTCTATGAGGTTCGGGAAAAGATACAGCAGTATAACAGCAAGCTAAAGGAACTTGAGGTTCGGGAGCAAAGATTACAAACTTCCCACGACGCATTAAAAGAAGATATCGAAAGCCTTAATGATATGCGAGTCGAACTTGCATCAATCATTGCTAATCTTAAGAGTGAGCGGGATAAGCTGCTTAAAACCAGAGTAGAGATTGAGCAGGCTGAAAAGGTAAACTTGATGTCCATAGCAGCTGCCTACGACAAAATGGAAGCTGCGAGCGCCGGCAAAATCTTGAGCAGTATGTGTACAAACCAGATAAAAGATGGAACTACGGTTAAGGGGGGTGGTCTTGATGATGCAGTGAAGATTCTGCACTATATGACTGAAAGGACCACAGCCAAAGTATTGGCTGAGCTGGTTAATACCGAACCAAAACTTGCGGCTTTTCTTTGCCAAAGATTAAAGCAAATAACCAAGGGCAAATAACAGTATGGATATCGCAACGATAATAGGAATACTTCTTGGCTTTATGGTTATCATAGGTGCCATTGTTGCAGGTGGTGGATGGCACATGTTTATCCATATTCCATCAATGGCAATCACTATAGGAGGGATGCTGTGCGCCACGCTTATACATTTTTCACTACCACAGTTTTTAGGGATATTTTCAGTGGTAAAGAAGACAGTTGTGGCAAAGGTGCCGTCCGGTTCTGAGCTAATTCAAAGAATGGTCAACTACGCGGCTATCAACAGGCGTGACGGTGCATTGGCGTTAGAGCAGGAGATTCCAAAATTAGACAACCCTTTTTTTGTCAAGGGAATGCAGATGCTGGTGGATGGGACCGACTATGAAGAGGTTCGAGAGCTTATGTCTATGGAGATACAGCACCTTCAGGGCCGTCATGCAACCGGCAAGAAGATTTTAGAATTTATGGGAGCGGCTGCTCCTGCTTTCGGGATGATAGGAACATTGATTGGTCTGGTCCAGATGCTCAGGAGCTTAGACTCCCCGGAGCAGATAGGCTCAGGAATGGCCGTAGCATTGCTGACTACTTTCTATGGGGCTTTATCCGCTAATTTGATTTTTATCCCATTGGCGGGCAAATTGGGAATATACTCGAAAGCAGAGACGACCGCTATGGAGATGATTACAGAAGGCGTATGCGCGATTTCAAAAGGCGACAATCCAACATCTGTGCGAGAAAAAATGCAGGCATTTGTTTCTCAAAGCAGACGTTCAGAGGTTAAAGCTAATATCTAAATGGGACGTGTAGAAAAACAGCCAGAGCCCGACGAAGCTGCCGGCGCACCGGAATGGATGGTAACCTTTAGTGATTGTATGACGTTGCTGTTGACCTTTTTTGTGCTTCTTCTGAGCTTCTCATCATTCGATGACAGGGTTTTTCGGAGATTAAAGATAATATACTGTACTGCGCTGCCGAGAATTTCTCTGATTACACGAAGCGATAGGGATGCTTTTATGCCTCCTATAGTACTCAGACATACAGAGGACCTTGACAGGGGAAGTGAGAAACCAACTCTGGAAAGAGGATTAGAAGATGGCTTGAGGAAGGAAACCGAATCGATGGATATCCAACATCGGAGGGTACTTTTGATTCCATCTAAAAGAATTTTCTGGGGTAATGGTACCGCTATTTCACCTGATGGTCATAAGATTATGGCGATTTTAGCTTCTTTCTTAAAAAAAGAACAAGAACAGGTGGTCATCAGCGAAAACGGGCTGCTGAACGATAAAGACAGCGAACACATGGGTCTGCCGCGAGCATGGGCGGTGATGGAGTTTCTTATAACAAAACAAAACCTTGATAAAAAAAGATTCAGCATCTCAGAAACAAGTACTTTGGCTCAAGAAGATTCGCAAAGTGGAGAGTCATCGTTTTCAGAACCGAGAGCAGAACGCAGGCTCGAAGTAGTATTATTGGAACGGAGTGTCTGCAATTGAGACTTCAGAGAAGAGTAATTGAACAAGGAGGTGCTAAAGTACCGGCATATATTGTCACATATTCGGATATGGTGACTCTGCTTTTGACATTTTTTGTGATGCTTCTGAGTCTTTCCCAGGTCCAGGACCCTGAACTTTTCAATAAGGGCAGGGACAGTTTTTTGGAATCAATTAGATACGTAGGGCTGGGGATATTTTTTGGAAGAAAAGAAATGCCGCATTTTGGCCACCTCAAAATAAGACATTATGTAGATAATCCGGATGAAACGTTCGACCTCAGAAGTATCGATGCAAAAGGAGAAGAAAACCGCCGGAACCTGGCAAAACTTGCCCAGTATATGACTATCACAGAATCGCAGATAGTCGCGCAAAAGACTAATTTTTCGATAACTAATATTCGTTTCGGCGATGGGGGGGCGGTATTGGATGAAACAGCAAAGAAGTTTTTAAGGGAATTTTGTTTACATTTACAGCAGAGTCTTAGTGCTAAACCCGTCAAACTTTATGTGCTTGGTCTGGCTTGCGATGTGGCGACTGAGAGGCGGCAATGGATACTTTCTGCGAGCCGGGCCCAGGTAGTAGCGGACTATATACGAGACAATTTGCCTTCGGCGTCTAAACCGGCCGTTTATTCCTGGGGTGCAGGTCCCGGTGGTTATTGGGTGGGACGAGATAGCCCGGTTTATCAACAATCGCATATTTTAATAGCGGTTTTGAGGTAATGGCGCAGAATGTAGTTTGTCAATTTTTCCGACAACATGCAATTTTTCATACTGTATTTTGTGATAAAACTGCCGCTAATGTTGCTCTTATCTCGATAAATTGAGTTTTGTCGATTCAGGCACGGTATTTGCACTCTAAATGGGAATAAAGGGACCGAGAGTATATAGGACGTGTTCTATAGCGTGTCAGAGTATAGAAAAAAAATCGTTTTGTTGTTAGTAATAGTTGTGGTCAGTAGTACCGCGCTCATAGCAGTCTCGCTCTGCTTGGCAGGTGATGAGCCGAAATTAGAAAATTCAGAGTCAAAAGCTGGTTCCTTGTTTGTAAATGACCCAAATTTCTCCATGATAGCAGACAGTAATCTGGGCAGGGGTGAGTTGTTCTTTAAGATGATGATTTCTATTCTGCTCGTAGTTGCCTTGGGTATAGCGGCGATTTACGTTTCAAAAAAGCTCCTGCCAAGAATTACTAATCTTCCAGCCAAAGAAATGGGAATTATTGAGACAGTCCACCTTGGGCCGCGTAAAGCGGTTCATCTGCTGAAAATAGGTGATCAACGTCTTCTTATAGGTAGTACTGCAGAAAATATCACGAAATTGGCTGATGTTACTGATGTGTTTGTGCGGGGCGAAGGCACTTTAGAGGATTTATCAGCACAAGAGGCAGATGATATTTCAAGAACATAAAATGACTGATAAATTTATTAAAATGTTTTTTTTGATAGCTGTTATTCTGTCGCTAAATGCTTTGTCTTTTGGTCAGGATGCAAACAGGTTTGAACAGATAAAGATGGAAATAAAACATGGTGATACTACCGCAGCAAAGCATGCTGTTAACGAAGTTCCAAGCATTAGCGATTTGATGACGATTATAGACAAGGCAACCACCAATGAAGCTGGAGACAAGGGTTGGTCAGCGCCTGTCAAATTAGTAATTATATTTGCCGGCTTGGCGATTTTGCCGAGTTTGTTAGTAATGATGACATCTTTTACGAGGATAGTAATTGTTTTGGCCTTTGTTCGCCGTGCATTGACCACCCAAACCATACCGCCTACTATTGCTATCATTGGTCTGGCTTTGTTTCTTACGCTGTATACAATGGCACCTACATTTGCCAAAATTAACATGAATTCTGTCCAGCCATATCTGGCAGACGAGATTGATTTTCAGACATCGGCAGCCAAAGCAAGCGATTGTATAAAGGAATTTATGCTCCGACAGAGCCGACAGTCTGACCTGGCTCTTTTTATTCGAATGGCCAAGATAGAGCCGCCAGGCAGTCTTATGGATATCGATATGCATGTAGTCATTCCGGCGTTTATAATCAGTGAATTCCGGACCGCATTTGAAATCGGATGTTTATTGTTTATTCCCTTTTTGCTGATAGATATAGTTATTGCCAGCGTTTTGCTTAGTGCCGGTATGATGATGCTGCCGCCGGTAATGATTTCGTTACCTTTCAAGCTGATATTGTTTATCCTTGTTGACGGATGGGGATTATTAGCGAGGAGTCTTAGCTTAAGTTTTAACTGAAGCACTTGCTTTTAGTAAAGGTATAATAGATGGATAGTAGTTTTGTTCTTTACATGGGGAGGCATACTCTCGAGACGGCCTTGCTATTGGCGGCGCCCATTTTGCTGACTTGTATGGCAGTTGGTGTAATAGTAACACTGCTGCAGGCGGTTACTTCAATACGCGATATGACCTTAACGATAGTACCCAAGCTTTTGGCTGTTGGATTTATTAGCTTGATTTTCGGTAGCTGGATGCTTCAAGTTATCCTTCGTTTTGCCAACGAAGTTTTTAGCCATATCCAGAATATTGGGCACTGATAGATGGAACTGATGTTCGAAAAGCTGCTTGGCTTTGTGATGGTGCTAACGCGGATATCGGCTTTTTTTCTGGTCCTTCCGGTCTTTAGCTGGCGGAGCATTCCGGTCAGAATCAAGGCAGCAATTGTTATTCTGATTTCGATTTTCTTTTCAATGATAACGCCCCTGGGTATCGAACCAAAAGAGGTTTCTATTATAGAGGCGATATTGCTGATAGCCAATGAAGCCACTTATGGTTTAGCCTTTGGATTGATTGTTATTTTGCTTTTTTCAGCGGTTAAGCTTGGCGGCCGAATTATTGAAAGGCAGATGGGATTGGCCATGGCCGAGATTTTGGACCCATTGACCGGCGAGAGGTCTCAGCCGGTTGGAACGCTGCTGGAGATGATATTTATAATCCTGTTTCTCAGCGCTAACGGCCACCACTTATTTCTGCTGGTTATCTCAAGAAGTTATGAGGCATTTCCAGCAGGAACGACCCCATCAATACCGATTTTGACGGGCGGTGTGATTAAAGCGAGCTCGGCAATGCTGACAGCAAGTTTGAAATTGGCTGCGCCTATGCTGGCAGCGTTTTTATTGTTGATGGTAGTATTGGCCGTGTTGGCACGTATGGTTCCGGAAATGAACATTCTGTTTATCAGCTTGCCGATGCGCGTAGGTCTGGGATTGCTAATGTTGGTGATATTTCTACCGTTTATAAACGATTTTGTTGCTGAATTTGCTGACTTGATGGGCAAGCTGCTGCCTTATTAAGCTAAAAATTTAAATTCATTTTCAAAAGCACGAAGGTTTATTTTACCTTGTTTTTTTGATTTAGGTCTGAAGTATGGCGGACAAACCTGCGGCAGAAAAGACAGAACAGCCAACGCCAAAAAAGCTGGAGAAAGCCTGGAAAAAGGGGATGGTGCCGCAAAGCCAGGAACTGACATCCGTAGCGACGCTTGTAGTGTTGGTAGGTATAGTAGCCCTGATGGGTCCGGATCTGCTTCAATGGTTCATCATGCAAATTAAATCCACCTTCACCAGATGTGATACCAGTGTTTTTGCTAACAGCCAATCATTTTTGAACTTTATCAATGCAAAAACTGTGGATATGATACTTCTTGTGTGTCCAATTATGGCAGCATTATTTGTAAGCTCCGCATTGGCTTGCGTAGCGATAAGCGGCCTGCATTATGCACCGGAATCGGTAAGCTTGAAATTTGACCAGTTAAATCCTGTAACAGGTTTCGGGAAACTGGTAAACGCCCGCTCTATGGTAAAACTTTTGACATCCATATTTAAATTGTTTTTTGTTACTCTAATTGTCTGGTTTTATCTTCAGGACAAGCTCGAATCTCTTGCTGTTCTTCGATGGGCCTGGTCTGCACAATTGCTTGTAGCTATCGCAAAGATAATTCTTGGTTTGATGATACGCATTGGCATTGCACTGTTAGTAATAGGTGCTGCGGATGCCTTTTATCAAAAATGGAAATATATTCAAGACCTTAAGATGACGAGGCAGGAGGTAAAACAGGAGCGCAAGGATTGGGAAGGTTCGCCGGAGGTGAAAACCCGCATTCGCAGGGTGCAGATTGAGATGGCCATGAGGCGTATCTCAGCAGAAGTTCCTAAAGCCACTGTGGTTCTTGTCAATCCTACGCATGTAGCCGTTGCACTTAAGTATGAGGCCAAAACGATGGAAGCACCTATCCTGGTGGCTAAAGGGGCGGGCCACCTGGCGGAAAAGATTAGAGAAGTTGCACGTGCTTATGGAGTGCCTGTCATAACAAAACCTGAATTAGCCAGGACTATATATTCAACGGTAAAACCAGGCGGTACGATACCGGAAGCTTTATATGTAGCGGTGGCAGAAGTGCTGGCTTTGATTTATCGACTGCGGCATAGAAAATAACATTGTATGAGTGGTTAACAAAGGATTGTAACAGATTAGAGATAGCAGCTTATTGTAGTTTATAAGAAGCCCAAAGCATACATTTGTTGTTGTAACAAAGCCAACGTACTCTCAAGCCGGGCAAAGCGGGCCACTAATACGGTCTCTCTTTTACTCAGGCGGTATTCTTCGGATTCGATTTTTTGCTGAAGATTATCTATCGTATCATCGACGTGCTCCTGGTTGATTTGGAGTGAGCCAGTTGTTGCTTTGAGGGTTCTATTCAGGGCATCTTCAAGTGCGCCGGCAAAACCCTGCTTTACCCAGACGGTAGCAGTGAAAGTGCCATTTTGACTTAAGTCGACACTAAGCTGAAGGCTATTTTCAGGATACATAGGGTAACCGTTATCATCGAAGGAGCTGTCTCCGGTAACGATATTGCTGTTGAATGTTGCATCGCGATATGTGGATTCGGTTGACAGCTTAATTCGGGCACCGGTAATAGCACCGCCACTGATAGTTACTTCAACATCGTAACTGCCCGCGGTGGTGTAATTACTGCTTGCACCATAAAATTCAATGGTATTGCTATTGCTGCTTCCGGTTTTGTCTGCTCCAATCAGAGCCAAGACCTCCATATAATTTTCAGCTATAGCTTCATCAAAAACGTTTGTATTCAGACTCAATAACCCGTCTCTGTCAAGTTCAAGGCCGATTTGTCCCGGCACGAGAAAGGCATTAACATCCGTTATAAATCCGTTTGTTTGTGCTACAAGAGGTGTGCGAAGCTGAGAGCTTATGGTCGAGACAATATAATCGCCCATAAGTACGCCGGCTGATTTGAGGGTATCATTATAGTCGGTTTGTTCGTCGATATATGCGACAGCGGCATTATAGGCATTAACCATAGATGTCAGTTTTTCTTTGACTGATTCTACATCTCTGGTCAGAGTTATTTGCTCTCCATTTGCATCAGTAGTATCGTGCATATTCAGAGTTATACCGCTAATAACATCATCTACTGTATTGGAGCTTCTGCTGATCCAGGCATCAACGCCCTTTGTTTGTTCGGTTACCACTAAAGTACTGCTGAGGTTGGAGGAGTCTATTAAAATGTTGCTGACATCACCTAATTCGTCGCTGAATGTAAATGTCAAGGTGCCAGGGACATCCAACTGGTCGCCGCTCACAGTTATATCGCCAACATTGAGGCTCGGCAATGCTTCAAGGGCAGTTTGAATTTCTGAAGTAATAGCGGCATAGGAAATTGTGTCGGTTGTATATCCGCCGTAGCTTAGAGTAAAAGTGCCATTATCAATCTTTGGCGTATGTTCGATTTGCTGCATTTCAGAAACTGCTGTAATAGATGGAAAGCCGTCGACCTTAATTTTCGAGTCCTGGGCCGACTGGCTTTTCGTAAAGTCCGATGCCGCAAAACCTGTAAGGTCCGCTTCAGTGCTGCCGCCTTGCGTTGAAACGACCATTGTAGGCAAGGTCAGGGCTGCAGAAGAACCATTGTCAATATAGGTCAAAGTCACTGAAAGATCACTTGAACCTGAGAAACTGTCCGTTACGATAATTTTGCCATTTTCGAGGGTTGCCTTAACGTTTTCATCAAAGGCATCATTAATCTCGGCAATAAGATGACTGAGTTTGGTGTTTGCGGTAATAGCAAGGTTCACCTGAGTTATATTGTTGTTATAACGGTCGGTTCCGGTTATTCTAATGGTTTCAACGCCTTCAAGAGGATTTTCACCGAACTGGTCGAGTTCTGTTATTCGGGTGCTCAGTGTGGCGTTATCGTTGTCAACTGTAAATGCGTTATTGGCCTGCAAGACTTCTGTGCTGCTTGCATTGACCGAGATTCTGTAATCTGAACCTGCATCATTGCCATTTAGCACAAGATGGTAAGCATCGTTATAGTATAACAAACTGGCTGAAACACCGGGATTGTTTGCATCGTTATTAATCAAGCTGGCTAAATCCTGCAATGTTGTTGTGTCGGTGGTTGTTATTGCTGTTTCCTGATGGTTATACGAGTAAATAAAGGTACCCTCACCAACGAAATCCTCGATATACTCTTTGCCGGTTGAGTGAACCCATCGTTCGGCGGTGGCTAACTGATTGACTACGACTGTGTGATTGCCTTCAAAAGTGCTGTAGGAGGCCTCAGCGGTCAATTTATCGGTGTCACTTGAGGTAACGGTAAAAGCTCGAAGTTCATCGGCATCGGAAAGAGCTCTCACTGTGCTTCTCAATGTTTCGAGCTTGGACTCCAGAGTACTCAACGCATCTTGTCTTTCTTCCCATAGACTTTTACGGTCCTCGTACAGATTAAGCGAGCGGCTTTCGATTGCCATTAGCTGGGCAATGAGGGTTTTTGTATCAATACCCGATAAAAGGCCTGGAAGTTGTATAGTTGACATCTTTAGGCTACCTTCTTAAATTCTACGGTTTTATAAAAGCTCATAAATGAGCGGTATAAATACACTTTCATATAACAATTATCGATAAAAAACACGTTTGCTTAACTATTCGCCTTATATTCGAATATGTATTTTTATAATTAATTAACGGGCAGCTTGTTGTATTGTCTCGGCACACCTGGCTTGTAGAAGTTCGGACTTTTGCAATAGCTGTTGGAAAAACCGGTTTGCCGGCTCTGCCTTGAGACACTTATTTAGCTGTGAATGGGCCAGGTTAAAAGCTGTTTTGGCACAGATAAGTGAATTTGATTTTATGTAAGACTGCCCTATCGTAAGATAAGTTGCGGCAGCAAGACATTTAGCATGTAATTGGCGTCCCTGCGGTACTATCTTGTCCCAAACCACGTCCGGAAACAGCTCGTCGTATTCAAAAGTATCCGTAAACCGCCTGATAACCTCAAAATGGCTCCTGGCCCTATCGAGATTCATAGTCCTTGACAGACTTTCCGGATACATTCGTCGCAGGTGCAGAGTCTGTCGTAGATGATGTTCATTGAGGCCGGCCCTTACGAAGCGTCTCATCATGTCATAGTCTTCGGCTACCACGAGTGTTTCGTCGTAAAGACCAATCTTATCGAAAACGCTCCTTCTTATACCGAGTCTAAACGGAATTATTGGATGTCCCTGTCGAAACAAGTCTCTGATGAGATGCCTGTGATTATGGTATTCGGGCTTCTTCATTACCCTTATCGGCCCACCGTCAGCGTCAATCAACGAGACATCGCAATAAACGAGGTCAGCCTCCGGATGCTTTTCAAATTCTTTCATGTGCAAAATAATGCAGTCCGGAGCCATCATATCGTCTGCGTCCAGAGGCATGATATATTGCCCCCGGGACCGGATTATTGCAAGGTTTCGCGCACTTGACACGCCGCCATTTTCCTTATAAATGTATTTGATACGGCTGTCATCGAACTGCCGGACTGTCTCTTTGGTATTGTCGGTGGAGCCATCGTCAACAATCAAAAGTTCGAAATTTTGATAGTCCTGACTAAGAACACTTTCAATTGCCTGCCCAATATAGTGGGCACTATTGTAAGCAGGCATTATTATACTAACCAATGGCTCGCTTGTGCTTTCCTTAAAAAAGACATCCTGCTTTTCATTTACCTGCTGTTGGGAGACGAGGTTAACTGCAGAATCGGCATTCGTAATAAGAGCGTCAATTTCCCCGAGCAGACGAAGCATCTGTGCATTTTCACCGACATTTGTCAAATAATTTAAGAGAAGTGTTTTGGCCTGCCTATAGTTGCCGGATGTTTTCAATATCGTATAGCAATTAATGATAGTATTCTTGTCCCACGGATTGAATTTATATGCTCTGGTAAGGCAGCTTAAAGCATTTTTTGCCTCTCCGGCCTTCATTGCTGTCAGCCCGTAATCATTTAGCGCTCTGACGTGATTGGGAAATTTTTCAAGCAGCTCTGTGATTTGTGCACTGGCGTTTTTTTCATCTCCCTGCTGGTTCATAATCAATGCCTGCAACGACAGCGACTCCGGATGATTGGGATATTTCTGCAACAATCGTTCGCATTTCAGTTCCGCCTGCCGGACATCATTATCTTCGAGCAATGTTCTGATAGTATTAACTTCCCCGGCAATATTGATTCTGTCCCAGAGCTTTGAAATATATTCCCCAGCTATGTCTGTACTGAAATTCTCTCGTACAAAATCAACAGCTCTGTGCCGAATAGAGGGGTCTTCATCGACCATCTTCAAGGCAGCGATTATTGTCTCTGCCAGTATTTTGGGTGTGTTTGGTGCATACAATAAACCGGTTTGTCCATCGGCCAGGGTAACAGCGGCGCCACCGGCATTGTGTACTACCGGAATGCATCCACAGGCCTGCGCTTCCAAAGTAACCAGCCCAAAGCTTTCAAACTTTGAGGGAATGCACGATATACTGTGAATTGGATAGATTTTCGGCATATCTTTACTGTCAACATAGCCATGAAAATACGTACCTTCCGGCTTTGTACTCTTGAGGTTATCTCCGTAGGTGTCTCCACCACGCCACATCGAACCATCACCGTAAATATGCAGCTCGGTATCGGTTATCTGACGGCGGACTAATCGAAAAGCGTCGATAAGAATGTCGACACATTTATGCTCGTGCAAGGCGCCAGCGTACATTATGGAGTGGTCGTTCCTGCTGACATCTTTAGGAGAATATACATTGGTATCAACAAAATTGGGAATAATCATAATCTTTTCATCCCCAATTCCATCATTGTTCAGTGAGGTCCTGTGTAACTTTGATAGACAAACTACTACGTCGAAGTCGCTCATATATGACAATGATACGAGGTCGTCGGCCCGCCAACAGTGCTGCCATAGTATCCAGATTTGACCACGCGGCTTGGGTAAATCCCTGAAATAGCGAACATGCGTTGCGAAAAAAACCACATCATAGTCTGCAAGGAACTCTGCTCTTTTATTGAATTTTGGTAGAGGAATAATATGTAAGGATTCATACCGTTCAGGATAATTTATGAGGTCACCGGTTATGTGAATTTCCATATCGTTGTTGTTTTGAAGCGTTTTTGCAAAGTTCAGTACCGCTATTACCGTTCCTGCGGGGCTGGTTTCACTGGGATTGCCTATTCTATCATAATAGAATAGTATTTTTTGCCGGCCGACACGCGGCGATACGAAATCTCGTACCCAGTCAAAATCAGGCCTGATTTTTAAGAGTTTCTCTAAACTGCTGCGTGCTCCGAAAAGGTCATCTTGGCTTTTCTGTAACATCATAAGGGCAAAGGACGCCTGCCAATCCCCTTCCTTAGCCCGTTCAGCAGCTATCCGGTAATCTTCCAAAGCCTCACGGACCTGCCCTTTGCGTCTCTGTATTAATCCCCGCCAGAAGTATGGCAGTCCACGTTCAGGGTATTTTTCAACTGCTTTAAGGATATTTTCATAAACGCTATCCGGACAATTCGCAATTTCCTGCCAGGCCTGAATCAGGCTCGGAACCGGATACAAGTCAGGATGGCAGGTAGCGATAAATGCCCAAGCTAACTTTAAGTTATGCTTGATTGTCTTATGATACATGCTCTGAAGATTTACACGGTAGAGGAAAAGTGGCTCACTTATCCGTCGAACAACGGGATTATGTTTGAAACAGCTTATCCAGAAATTCCAGTCTTCCGGCTGAACAATAACATTTATTAGGTTGTCATACCCACCAACTTTACGCCAGAGCTCCTTTCTGTAAATAGATGCGTAAGGCAAGGTATTCTCAGACATAAGCCGCAAACGTGAGCTCTCGGCAGGTATCCATTTTCCGGTTGTAGCCCCAAATTCCTGCAGGTTAGCAAAGACGATATCCACTTTTTCTTCCTGCTGAATTATATCCATTGCCCTTTGCATGAAGGTTTGTTCAAACATATCGTCGCTATCCAGCGGTAAAATCCACTCGTTTACGGCAGCCGATATTGCTGTATTTCTCGTATCTGCCAACCCGATATTTTGTGGTTTGTTGATAAGGCGAATATTATGATTTGGATACTTTTCTATTAACTGCCTTGCGACCTCAACGGTATTGTCAGTGCTGCAGTCATTAGCAATAACACATTCCCAATTTTTACATGTTTGATTTATAATAGACTCAACTGCCTCAGGAAGATAACAAGCTTGATTGTAGCAAGGAATAATTACAGATATTCCGATTGCGTTGTCACCGGCTTTTTTGAAATCGAAGTTGACTTCCTGATGGACTCCATTGCTCACAAAGTTGGTATACTTGCTTACATCAATAATCATTCCCTGCTGATAAATTTGCGCCAAACTTTCAGAGTTGTAGTTCTCATTCGTGCCCGACCTGTTTTTCTCATATACCTGCTGAACCTTATTGACAGGATTGCAGAAAGTTACACTCGTGTTATAACACAGCAACTTTGGTCGGGTTTGTATAAACTTGTCAGCCGAGGCCATTTGTATTTCAAGTGTATTGGGATTCAGGAAATCCTGGTCGGACAGAAAATCGGCCATTTC
>CAYWUO010000002.1:0-33269 GCA_964461285.1 uncultured Pirellulales bacterium | reverse complement strand
GCACGGAATATCAAAAAGTAAATGGCGTGTACGTGCCTATAAGAGATACAGAAGATACATATTATTATAGAAGTGATTTTAGCCTGAAAATCCATAATGAGGATGTTTTTAAAAATATTTTCATAAATGATGCTATCTCGGAAGAGACGTTCACTTATAGAAATCTAGGATTAAAAAACGGCGATGAGTTTATAGATAAAATTCTTGATAAAGAGTACATTTATCAGGATGAGCAGCTCACCGCCGTTGAGAAAAAAGACAATTAGCCGCAGCAAATAGTCTCATCACATCAGGCTATGGCGTGCTTTGCCCTGACGAGTTCAAAAATTTCACACTCGTTTACAGCACTATTTAGGAGGAGAGTGTAAAGGGGACAAGGATCTCACGCCATGTTAATTTCGTTGTTTCTGTGACCCGCTGATTAGGGATTTAGAGGAGCGGCTAACAGAGATTGAAATGATACTAAAGTGGCTCTATGAGCTATGGCTCGACTCTGAGATACGCAAGGCCGTAGATGAGGATACTTGGCTGAAATTTATAGAATCTATAAAGTAGTAACTGCTCGATTATTAAGTCGTATACTAGATTCTCGATGCTCGATGCTATATACTGGATACATAGATTCCTGCTCCTTCGACAATGCTCCCTTCGGCAAGCTCAGGACAAACAGGACAGGTTTCGCAGGAATGACAATCAGTGTAAATCCGGGGAATCCGGGACAATATACAATATACGAGATACGCAAGACGAATTATCCTACCTGTCGTCGCTGGAAGATGGCAATGGCCAAGGCAAGAATACCCGCTGTATAGCACAAGGCGTAAGAAGCGGTTATCAGTATATACTTGAGGGGGACCTCGCTGCCCTCGTAAATAGCATCGCTTATCCAGAAAATCTGCAAATTAGGCACTATAAACCTGCCAATTTTTGCCCACAATTGAGTCTCTGCAAATCTACCGAAAGCATAATCGCTTATAAGGCCAAGCAAAAAAATACCGATGCAGGCCGAGAGCGTTACTACTATGTTAAACCTAGCCGAAATCGCCACGGCCATAGCCACAATAATCATCGCAGCCAACAACAGCAATATCGAGCCATAGACATCCAGCGTGTTTATACAGTTACCCTTTGGATTGAACTGCCACTGCTGGTCAATAAAAAATAAAAACACTATACCAAATGTAGCAAATACGGCTGTTAACACAATAGCCGTTGACGAAACCTTCCAGTCATAAACATAGTTGAAAAAAGCACTTAACAAAAGTGTTCCAAAAACTATAACTGCCGCTGCAGCAACCACCGTCCAGTCATGGGTGTCATTTACCGATTCAAGGACGCCGTGCCGAATCGCCATAATCAGGGCAATAGTGCAAATATAATGGGCCAGAACAACCGCAGCGGCCACACCTAAAAATTTCGCAATAATGAATATAGGACGTTGAACCGGCTTGCTCAGAACGGTAGTTATGGTCTTATTTTCAATTTCCTCGGCAACGGCACCAGAAGCGGAAAATATTGCAATGAACAAGCTGGTCAAAAATAACGTAGATAACCCTAACTCGCGTAAGAGTTTATTGTCATCGTCCATTGTGTACATTGCCAAAGACGGGCTTATGAAGAATAAAAATAAAGCAATGATAATAATTACGGCGTAGATGGGTTGTCTAAGTGTCTCTATGAAAGTATTTTTTGCTATTGTAAATAGTTTACCCATTACTTTTCGTCGGCTTTTGCAGCTATTTGAACCCGGACCTTACCGGTACACCAGAGCTATTTCAGAAGTTAATTTTCCCAATTGTCCCTATACTAAATTGGCATTTATTGTTATACTTCACAACCAATAACTTGTAAATAGCATAAAACATATATGATTAAATACTGTATTTGAGGCCTTTTGTTCAAAACACAAAACAGAGATAGAAAATGACAGTATCATCCAAACGCCCTAAAAACACAGCCTTGAGGTCTTTGATTTTGAGCGTAGTCTTTTTCTGCATCTGTTTTTTTATCGGCCGATGGAGTGATTTCTTTGTTGTCTATGCCGTTAGCTGGCTGCTACTTTCAGCAGCTCTGATTTGGTTTGTCCTCACTATTCAGTTTCATACGCGCAGCCTGGCTGAGCAGGAAAAGCTCGATATGAGCCAATTAAGTAAAGCCGAACAAGGTCCCACAATCTTTCAGGCTAAGAATGAACGCAGCACTTTATTTGCCATTGCTCAACGCCGGCTGGAAATATTCGAGAAATGGTTCATCCCCATATTCTCAGCCCTTATCGCCGCTTACCAGATATCTATAGGGATATATTTATTAAAAAGAATTTCCGTCGGCATTGATGCCGAGCCGAAGCAAGCTTTACTGTGTGCAATTTGTATGACGGGGATAGCTTTTGTTAGCTTCCTGATTTCCCGCTATGCTACGGGTATGTCGTCCCAGCAGCAATGGCGTCCATTAAGGGCCGGCGGCAGCAGTCTGCTCAGTGTAGCCATATTGTGTTTTGTTATGGCAATAGGCCTTGCGTTTTCGCACTTCAACTGGTTCGGCATAGTAGACGCAATCTCCTGGGTCGTCCCTATACTTCTCGTTGTCCTTGGTGCGGAAACCGCTTTAAATGCTGTTCTGGATATTTATCGGCCACGGCTGAAAGACCTGTACGCCAGAAGCGCCTTCGACAGCAGACTTCTGGGTATTATTAATGAGCCCGGGGGAATATTACGCAGCGCCGCAGAGACAATGGATTACCAGTTCGGCTTTAAAGTCTCCCAGACCTGGTTTTATAAACTGCTCGAAAAAGCGATAGCACCCTTGGTTTTATTCGCTGCTGTTACACTATATCTGATGAGCTGCATCGTTGTCGTAAGCCCTAACGAAGAAGCGATAATAGAACACTTTGGCAATCCTGTGAATAAATCCGGGCAGGTCAGGCTTGTCGGCCCCGGATTGACCTTCAAATGGCCCTGGCCGATAGATATTGCATATAAACACCCCGTGAAAAAGGTACTGGAAATCAGTATCGGCTATGTCCCCAAGACCGGAGAGGTAATACGTGAGCCATCGCTATTATGGGGTAAGGCCCACTACAAAGAGGAATATCATTTACTTGTGGCCAGCGAAGACACCAGCGCAGGCTCAGTCGCCGGGGCTGTACCGGTAAGTCTTGTCATCGCCGCCGTGCCGGTTCAATACAGAGTAAAAGACCTGCACTCATTTATCTATAAACACAGCAAACCGGAGAACCTGCTCGAATCCATTTGTTATCGCGAGCTTACGAAATTTGCATCCAGTGCCAGTATCGAAGTTGATGATGAAGATGCACTCGAACACAGCCTGCTTGGGGCAGGTCGTGCCCAGGCCAAGCAGATTCTAACAAGAAGAATTCAGGATGCCGCCGACGAGGCAGGACTTGGCGTTGAAATTGTATTTCTGGGAATACAGGGAATTCACCCGCCTGTAGAGGTAGCGACAGATTATCAAAAAGTTATCGGTGCCGTACAGGAGAAACAGGCAATAATGCTGCAAGCTCAAGCAGAACGCAATAAAACATTAAGCACGCTGGCAGGTTCGGTAGAAGAAGCCGATAGGCTTTATACCATCGCAGCCCAATACCAAAAAGCAAAAGAACAAAACGACCCGGAGCAAATCGAGAAGCTCCGTGAAGCACTGGACAAGGGCTTTATAGAAGCAAAAGGCGACATATTCAACACGTTGCGAGAGGCCCAAAGTTACGCCTTTGAAAAAACCACCCTTGCCCGCGCAACGGGCGAGCGTTTCGACAGCCAGCTTAAGGCCTACAAAGCTGCTAAAGAAATATATAAAAGCGAGCAGAGATTAGCAGCTTTTGAGCAGGCCCTGCAAAAAATACGTAAATACGTCGTAGTTGCCGACCCAAACGATACGCAAATTTTCATATTTGACGCCAAGGAAAAACTAACTCCAAGTTTATACGATATCAGTGGATTTGAGGAGACAAGCGAAAAATGAAAAATATAGTAATTTTAATCTTCATAGTACTGTTAATCAGCATTTTAGCGTTTCTTCTATTCAGCTTTCAGGTAAGAGAGACCGAGTTTGCCCTTGTAACGACCTTCGAAAAGCCTACCCGCGAAATCATCACACCACGTCTGTGTTTCAGGTGGCCTTTTCCAATCCAAAGGGTTCATAAATTCGACAGCCGCCTGAGAGTCCTGGAAGTTGAAGTTACCGAAACCACAACAAAAGGCGCTGTACCTATTATCTTAAATACTTACGTCGTCTGGAGAATCGCCGAGCCGCTGGCATTTTTTAACGCTGTTGAAACCATCATCGAAGCTGAAAGCAAATTGCGCAGCCGCATCAGCGATTCCCAAAACAAAATAATCGGCCAACACCTTTTCAGTGAATTTGTTAACAGTGACCCGACAAAGATAAAACTCGACCAAATCGAAGGTGAGATGTTAACCGACCTCGCGCAAAGCGTTAAGAACGATTATGGCATTGAGATAAAGACCATCGGTATCAAGCAGCTTAAAGTCAGTAAGGACGTCACCGAAAAAGTATTTGAGCGGATGAGAGCAGCAAGAAACCGCAAGACCGAAGCCACCATTGCCCAGGGACTGGCACAGGCGACCAAGATAAAGACCGACGCCGATTCAAAAAAGACGGAGCTTCTCGCCGCTGCAGAGGCAATGGCAAAGACAATAAAAGGTAAAGGCGATGCAGAAGCGGCAAAATACTATAAATTGCTCGAAGCAGACCCTGAGCTTGCGATGTTCCTGAGGGACATCGAGGCCCTAAAAAAGATATTAGCGGAAAGAGCAACTGTTGTTTTTAGCGCTAAAACAGCGCCATTTAAATTGCTCGAGGAAATGCCCGACCTTAAACCCGCACCTGAAAAATAACTTATGTATATCCTATGGTAAAAAAGAGCAAAGAAAACAACCAAATAAATCCACCGCCTCCGGATAAGGCTGACGGCACAAAATTTGATGCCGCCGACCAATCACTAACCAGGGCATTACAGCTTAGCTTTATTATCCTCAAGATAATAATGATTATATTGGTAGTTCTTTTTCTCGTCTCGGGTTTTAAGACGGTTGGTTCCGATGAGCAGGCGCTCGTTTTACGGTTCGGCAAGATTCGCGGCGAACGTGAAGACAGAATTCTCGCGCCCGGTTTGCACTGGGTATTTCCGTATCCAATAGATGAAATTGTAAGAATCCCCGTGGAAAAAAAGGTGAACCTGGTCGTTAACTCATTCTGGTACTATGATAATCCGCTGCAAAAAACTCGTGTCGCACCGACTCTGGACCCCATACGTGATGGTTATTGCATTACCCGAAGCGAAAAACAAACTGAAACAATCGGCGGCTCATCCGGAAGTGATTACAATATTCTCCACTGTAAATGGCAGCTGACTTATCAGGTCAAAGACCCTGAACTCAAGAATCCTGAACGCTTCTTCAAAAATATATATGTAGAAGACGCAAAACCCGGCCAGATTTACTTCGATCTAATGAAAGAGAGCATAAAACCGCTTTTAAAAAGTCTGTTCGAAGACGCTGTTGTAACTGCAATGGTCAACTATACTATTGACGAGGCGATGTTCGAACAAGTCGGAAAGGTAACTGAACACGTCAAACAACTGCTGCAGGAAAAGCTCGATAAGATAGAAGGCGGCATCATAATCGAGTCTGTTCAAGTTACGGATATAACCTGGCCTCGACAGGTTAATAAAGCCTTCGAAGCCCTAATCAGCGCAAGCCAGGACAGTCAAAAGTCCATCGATGAAGCCCGAACATATGCCCAGAAGACAATTAACGAAGCCGGCGGCCCGGTCGCCGAAGAGCTTCTTGAGGCCCTTGAGAATGAAAATATCAGTGAACAAGAGAAAGAACTGCTCTGGAAACAATTAGCAGGAACCGCTCAAGAGAAAATCGCCGATGCACGCGCCTATCGAACAACGGTCGTGGAAACCGCCAGAGCCAATGCCGAATACCTGCAGCAGATACTGCCGGAGTACCGTAAACGACCGAAGCTCGTCCTCCAGGAAATCTACCAGGACGCTATTGAAGAAGTCCTCAATAACGTAGATGAGAAAATAATAATCCAGCCAACACAAGGCACCAAAGGCAATGAAATCTGGATGCAGCTAAGCAGAGACCCAACTATAAAACCAAAATCCGACAAGGACAAATGAACAATTACCAATAAATAAGAAATTATGGCTCATGAACATTTACATTTTAAACAGGACATAGGCGCTGAACATACCCATAGCAAGCAGATTCGCGTAAGTATAGCTCTGTTGGGCACACTGACCGGCGGAGTGCTGCTTATCAGCAGTGGTATAGCTCGCTCGAAGTACCTCTACGGCAGTGGCAGTTTCCAGTCTGAGTTTTTAGCAATGGTCGGCGCAATACTGCTTGGCGCCCCTATTGTTCTGCATGCAATAAAGAGCATTATTAAAAAAGAAATGCATATGGATGAGCTGGTGGCTCTGGCAATACTGGCTGCCTTTGCGACAGGAAAATACGCCACCGCGGGAATTGTTGCATTTTTTATGCTCTTAAGCGAGCTTATTGAAACCCGCACAGCTCTTGGCGCCCGCGTATCAATTGAGTCTCTGATAAAACTCACACCCACCAAGGCAAATCTCATCAATAACGACGGCACAGAATATGAAGTCAACGTCAGCAGCTTAAAGCCCGGTGACAATATTCGTGTCCGTCCCGGTGATAACATACCGGCAGACGGCGAGGTTGTAAAAGGACTTAGCGCCGTCAATGAAGCAACAATAACAGGCGAATCTCTGCCCGCAGATAAAGTTCCGGGTATGCAGGTCTTCGCAGGCACAAATAATCTAACCGGCGTTCTGGATATCACCGTAACAAAAGCGGGGAAAGATACAACTCTCGGCAAGGTGCAATCATTGATTATGCAGGCAGAGCAGACGAAGATACCGATTATGCGAATAATCGACCGCTATGTTAAATGGTATACCCCGACAATTTTAATGATTGCGGGCATAGTCCTGTTCTTCACCGGCGATATTAACAGAGCGATTACAATCCTTGTCATCTCCTGCCCCTGCGCCTTGATTTTAGCTACGCCAACGGCGATGGTGGCAGCGATATCGGCTTCGGCAAGACTTGGCATTTTGATAAAAAACGTTGCCGACCTCGAGATTGCGGGCAGGATGACTGCGCTGGTATTTGATAAAACCGGCACGGTTACAACCGGCCGATTGTATGTGACCAAGCTGACCCCTGCAGAAGGCGTTGAACCGGCAGAACTACTAACCGCAGCTGCTTCGGCTGAGCAGATGAGTAAACACCCTGCAGCAAGGGCGCTGCAGGAAGTAGCCAAAGAGGCAAACCTGTTCCTGGCAGTGATAGATAATTTTCAGGAAATTCCAGGTAAGGGTGTAACAGCTTTAGTCGATTCGGCGCCAGTTTACGTCGGCAGAGATACTTTCCTGAAGGAAAACAATATAGACGTAAGCAATATCACCGACCCGAGTATGCACGAGGAGCAGGGCTTCAGCACTCTATATGTAGCGAAGGATTCAAAATGTATCGGCTGGATAGGTCTGCAGGATAAAACCAGGCCCGAGGCCCAAGAAGCCGTTAAAGAACTGAACGATATCGGCATAAAAAGAGTGACAATGCTCACCGGTGACAGGGATGAAGTTGCCAAGCGTGTCGCTGCAGAACTGGGTTGCACGGATTATAAAGCACATTGTCTTCCACAGGACAAACTCTCGATTGTCGAACAAATTAAGGAGGACGGCCACACTGTTGTAGTTATCGGAGACGGGATAAATGACGCACCGGCTCTGGCGGCGGGTGACATGGGTATAGCAATGGGAGCTGCCGGCAGCGACGTAGCTATAAATTCCGCCTCGATTGCACTTATGAGCAACGACTTGAAGAGAGTGCCATTTTTAGTTCGGCTTTCAAGAAAAACAAGAGTGGTTATCAATCTGAACCTTTGTTTCGGAGTCATATTTATCATTCTCGGAATTGCAGCTGCCGCAGCAGCATGGCTGCCAATGGCTTACGCTGCAGTTCTGCATTTTGCCGGCTCGCTGATTGTTGTTTTTAATAGTGCTCGACTTGTCCGCTATGGCGAAGAACTCAGCCACGAGTAAGAATATCAAGACATCAGGATAGCAGGGTATCAGTAATGCAGGATGCGAGACCAGAGAACAGGATACGAAACTATGGAATATGCGGTTGAGACTTTATCTTTAACGAAGATTTTTTCCGACTGGTGGGGTCGTGAAAGAGTCCGCGCCGTTGACGAGCTGAATTTAAAGGTCCGCTACAACGAGGTCTTCGGCCTATTGGGTCCCAACGGCTCGGGTAAAACAACCACCATTAAGATGCTGCTTGGCTTACTTTATCCGACAAAGGGAAAGGCCATTGTTCTTGGAGGTGACGGCAGTGACCCTAAAATCAATGCCAGAATCGGATTTCTGCCGGAAGAATCTTACCTCTATAGATATTTGAATGCCCGCGAAACTCTGGATTTCTATGGCAGATTATTCGGACTACGCGCGAAAGTGCGGAAAATGCGCATCGAAGCACTGCTGGATATGGTCGGCCTAAAGGCGGTCGCAAACAGGCCCGTTGGGACGTTTTCAAAAGGTATGGCACGCAGAATCGGCCTGGCACAGGCCCTTATAAACGACCCGGACCTGCTTATACTGGATGAGCCGACAACCGGACTCGACCCTATCGGAACAAGGCAGATAAAAGACCTAATCCTGGAGCTGAAAAAACGCGGTAAGACAATTTTATTATGCAGTCATCTGCTCGCAGATGTTGAAGATGTATGTGACAGAATTGCAATCCTCTATGGCGGTAAAATCCAGACCGAGGGACAGGTCAAGGAGCTTCTGCAGCAGACAAATAAAAAACAAATCACCACGGATGCGATAAGCGATACCGCCATTGAGAAAATAAAGCAGATAATCCAACAGGAACAGGCACAGTTCGACATCAGCTCGCCGATGGATAAGCTCGAAACATTTTTTATCAAGACCGTTACTACAGCCCAGCATCAGGCACTGCCTACAAGTGGAGCAGTCAGTTCAACAAATGTCAGCGGTTTTCTTTCGTCCGAAGTCTCTGCGGAAGACATTCTCGATAAACTTGTTTCAGCCTCGGTATCTGAAAAAACCTCTCCCAAAGAAACAGCAACGACTGAACAGGTCGTCCCTGTCGAGACCACCGAACCGAAGCCGGATGGAGACCTGCTCGGCAAACTAACCGGGCCGTCTAAACCAGCTGAAACCAAACCGGTTGAAGGCGAAGCGTCTCGACCAGGCTCACCGAAAACCGACCAGCAAGAGCAAATTAAAAAGACCATTTTAGACCAGCTCACAGCCCGTTCTCCGCAAGGAGTCCCCAGGACAAAAGACCAAAAAGCCGATAGTGAGCTTTCTCAAGGGCTTCAAGGCGGGCAAACAGATAACTCCCAGGCAGGAGACCCCGGCGATGCATAGTATCTGGGCTGTCGCCACAAACACTGTAAAGCAGGCTTTGCGGTTGAAATTTGCCGCTGTTTTTATAATCCTGCTGGTTATACTGCTGCCGGTAATGGGGCTAACGACAACAGGCGACGGCACCTTAAAAGGCCGGCTGCAAACATTCGTAAGCTATGGGCTATCGCTTACGAGTTTCCTGCTGTGTCTGCTCACGATAATAGTTTCGATTTATTCATTAACAAGTGATATCGAACAAAAACAAATATATACTGTTCTTACCAAACCCATTCGCCGTTATCAGCTTCTTCTCGGAAAATTGCTCGGAGTAATATTACTGGATGTGGGCTTGCTTATTCTCTTTTCGGCAATAATATACACTATTACGATTTATACACCTAAATTTATCAACGCAAGCGAGGCTCAGCGTGCCGAAGCGGATAACGAGTTTTTCACCGCACGCATTGATTTAACGCCCGTTGAAATCGATATCACACAGGAAGTCCTCGATACTTACAACAAGCTCAAGGCAAGCGGCCAGCTCGACGAAATGTTCCAGGGTATACCGCGAAAAGAAATCATCACTCAGCTTACCAACCAAAAACAACTTGAGAAACGAGCTGCTGCGGTCGGCCATGATTTGCTCTGGGAATTTAAAAACGTGAAACCTGCCGACCCTAACGGGAGCTTATTTATAAAATTCAAATACGATGTCTCAGGAATAAGCCCGTCCGATTTGCCTGTTTACGGCAGATGGTTCATAGGTGACTATCAATATATCAGGTACGGTGTTCAGGGTGAAACCCCTGTTTATGACGGCGTACACTCGCATTCAATACAAACTTTTCACGAAATTGTTTTTCCCGCCCAGGTGGTCCCCAAAGACGGCCATCTGGCTGTCGGTTTCTTGAATGTCCCTGTGAACAACACGGTAGTAATCTTCTCAGAAGACCCAAAGGTGCTTTATAAGGCCGGTACTTTTACCGCCAATTTTATAAGGGCCGCTCTTTTAATATTACTTCGTTTAATTTTCCTGGCCTGTTTGGGAATATTAGCCGCGACTTTTCTCTCGTTCCCTGTTGCAATACTACTTTGCCTGGTAATTTTTCTCACTGCAAGTTTCAGCAGCTTTTGTCTGGAATCCTTTGACTCTCTAAGTGAAGGTATAAGTAACATTTATCGTTATACCGCCAGACCGATGATATTGCTGTTACCTCAGTTCGACAAATTCAATCCCACGAAATTTCTGGTTCCTGCGCAACTATTGAGCTGGTTTTTACTGACAAAAGCCGCTATTTCACTGGTTTGTATCAAGGCGTTTTTATTACTGCTTCTTGGTTTATTAATCTTCAGTTATAGAGAAATTGCGAAAATTATAATATAAGGCACCGTGTTTTCACGGGCTGGAAGCCCGTGCTACGTGTAAAACTTTCTTTATGCGTTTACGTGATACGATAATCCGGTTCGTATGTATTTTGCTTACGGCCTTTTTTCTTATTGCCGCCGGTGTATGGCTGGACTATATAAACTTGCAGCGAGAGCAAATGAACCTGATTATCGACAAGCCCGAAAACGTTCCCCCTACGCTGGCATTTGCAACTGTTGCAACGGGGGCTTTTCGAGGTCTGGTCGTAGATGTCTTATGGATGCGGGCAGATAACCTCAAACAAGAAGGACAGTTCTTTGACGCCAAACAACTCGCCGACTGGATAACTACATTGCAGCCCCGCTTCGCAGCGGTGTGGGAATTTCAGGCCTGGAATATGGCTTATAACATTTCCGCTGCGATGCCTGCAACCCAGCCGGACCAACGCTGGCTTTGGGTAAGAAACGGCTATGAGCTGCTCCGTGATAAGGGCATTCGATGGAATCCAAAGAACCTTGCGCTCTATCGCGAACTTGCCAGAATATTTCAACATAAAATAGGCGGTGTAACAGATGACGCGCACAAATATTACAAACTTCAGCTGGCTTCGGCAATGGAACCGCTGCTCGGCGCCGGTGATAATGAATACCTCGAAACACTTGCAAAGGCACCTACAGACTGGGAGGTCATTAAAAATGATGCCAACGAACTAATTACGGAACTGGCATCTGCCGACGTTGCATTCTCCACTGATGGCGCCGAGTTTGTCAGCAATTATGTGTTATTACGGCAAAACGCAAGCAGATTTAATCCCGCTGCCAGCAAGGTAATAGATGATTTCAGAGGCACAGAAACACTTAAAAAATTTGATATTTTCGCCAAGGCATATCATCTGCGCAAAGCATGGAAACTTGACCCTTCCTTGATGCTTGAAATAAATAAAACTTTCGGCCCAATAGACTTCAGTGACCCAAATACACATTTGTCTCTGGATTGGCGCCACCCCGATAGTCACGCAATTTACTGGGCAGTAAAAGGTTTGAAGCAGGCAATTAAGGAAAAAGACAAAGAGATTGATGTCGCCGAGACAAACTCCGACCGTATCGTAGCCCATAGCCTGCAAAACCTCTTCCGCAACGGAAAAATACTCATATATGATATACCAGTTCAAATATCGCAAGACTCTTCTTCACAGCCGACCCAACAACTCATTAAAGAAATATTTTTAAGACCAGACCTCAGAATGTTCGAACCATATAACAATGCCGTGCTGGCAATCCTCGCAAAACATAAAGAGTCATCAGACAGGGGAACCTATGAATCATTTCAAAACGGACACAGAAATATGCTCACAAATGCCGTGCTTTCCTTCTATCAATCAGGCCATAAGGACCAGGCACAAAAAATTTACACGCAACTAAAGCAGCGATATCCAAGAGAAGAATTTGAAGTCCCCCTGCTTGTTTTCGCAAGGAAAAGGATGCTCGAAGAACTCGGCAATATAGGTATAAATGACGCAAAAGAGCAGATATTGTTCCTCCTTATAGAAAGCTATTATTTATATGCAATCCGCGATGACGATACTGCATTCGGCAGAGAAAAACTGGCTGAAGAAATCCATAGCCATTACCTATCAAAATTCGGCGACGAAGGCAGGATCGACCTGCCTCGATTCCCGTTGTTAAGATACCTTGCGCTTATGGATTTTCTTAATGACCAGCGGTACCCAATCTATCTAAGGCAGAGCTTGCTTGGACGGATAGATGTTGAAAGGCCCGAACTTGCCGAGCAACTAAAGCAACAGGAGGAAAATTTTATAAAACAGTTAGAGCAAAAAAAATGACAACGCACCCATCTGGCAAAAGCTATGCACCATACACTCTCAAGACAACTAACTCCTTCACAGAAAAAAGCTGTCCTTCATATTGAAGGACCCCTGCTTGTTATTGCGGGCCCGGGCAGCGGTAAAACACGTGTCATTACACACCGAATCTCAGCCCTTATCGATTCGGGCGTCCAGCCATACAATATTTGTGCAATAACATTCACAAATAAAGCCGCCGATGAAATGCGTCAAAGGGCAACCGCTCTCGGAGCTTCTGGTGGCGCCCATATCAGCACTTTTCACTCTTTGTGTGTTAGAATTCTGCGAAAGTATGCCGATAAGGCTGGCATAAATCCCAACTTTAGTATCTACGACCAGTCCGACCAGACCATATGCATCAAACAGGCGGTAAAAGACTGCGAGCTTGATACAACTAACTTTCCGCCGGCCCGTATGCTCGATGCAATTTCCACACGCCTGAAAAATAACCTCATAGACGTCGATACATTCAAGACAAAAACCGATGATTTTTTTACCGAAACATTATCTAAAATATATGCCCGCTATCAGAGTATCTTAGACGAGCGAAACGGCCTGGATTTCGATGATTTATTGATGAAGACGGCGTTTTTACTGCAGAATTGTGAAGATACCTGCCGCGAGCTGTCAAATCGTTTCAAATTCCTGCTCATCGACGAATATCAGGACACCAATTACGCACAATATGCAATAGCTAAAGCCCTTGCTTCACAACACAACAATATCTGCGCAACGGGTGACCCCGACCAGTCGATTTACCGCTGGCGTGGTGCTGACATCCGCAACATATTAAATTTCGAAAAAGACTGGCCCAATGCTGTCGTTGTAAGACTGGAGGAAAACTTCCGCAGCACACCAAATATCCTCACTATTGCCGATAATTTGATAGTAAACAACCAGGACCGAAAAGAAAAAAAGCTGGTCCCGACAAAACCCAGCAGTACCGATGCCGTTATAAGAGCTTTTGAAGATGAAAACGAAGAGACAAAGGCCATCGCTCAGCAGATAAAACAGCTAAAAAGTGAAGACGCCTCGCTAAAAGATATAGCCGTATTTTATCGCGTCAATGCCCAGAGCCGGGCGATCGAAGAAGCGTTTATTCAAAATAAAATACCCTATCAGATTGTCAGAGGCGTGGAGTTCTACAACAGAAAGGAAATTCGCGACCTGCTCGCCTATTTGAAGGTGCTCGTTAATCCCGACGATGAAATTGCGTTATTGCGTATTATCAATACACCTGCACGCGGTATTGGAAAAACCACAATCGACAGAATCCGCGCCTATGCTGCTTTGCATAATAAAAGTTTTTTCGATGCTTTGAAAAAAGCAAATAGTATCGATTCTCTTTCCAAAGCACCAAAAGCAAAGATTGCCCGCTTTGTCAAAATGCTCGAGACCTTCAGAAAAGATATCGAAGGCGAGGTTGCACCACTTGCAGAACGCGTCTTTATCGAATCCAGCCTGGAAAAGTCGCTTAAAGAATCCGGCTCCGAAGGACAAAATGCAATCGAGAATATAAATGAGCTTATAAACGCCGCAGCCCTGTATGATAAACAAACAGAGCAGCCGACACTTCTCGATTACTTACAACAAATAGCTCTTTTTAATGATACCGACTCTTACGATGCATCCAGCAATAGAGTCGCACTGATGACATTACATACTGCAAAAGGGCTTGAATTTGAAAATGTCTTTATCGTCGGCGTCGAACAGGGTTTACTGCCACACGAAAGAAGTAACTCGGGCGAAGATGACGCCGAGCTCGAAGAGGAACGCCGGCTCTTTTTCGTGGGTATAACACGAGCCAAAACCGGCCTATATATCAGCTATGCACGATACCGAACCATACGTGGCCAATTGCTGCGGACGATACCCTCGCAGTTTCTTTTTGAACTGGGGATTGACTTCGATGAATCCGCACAAAAAGAGCAATACTATGACAATGATGACTACGATGAAGACGCCCCGCAGTTCGATACAGGAGACGTGGTTCGACACAGCATCTTCGGCCTTGGCAGGGTCAAAGAGTTTATCGATATGGGCGAAAACAGCGTCGTCGTGGTCAAATTCAATTCTGGACAGACAAAATCACTGATGCTAAAATACGCCAAACTTTCAAAGGTAAATATGTAGCCTATAGTGTTGTTGCAGACCCAAGCCTTTAATAAAAAAAGGTTAACAGTTACAAAAGGAGTATCTAAGTGCCTGAATCAGAAATCAGTCTCTACTACAAAAACGTCACCGCTGAGGTAATTGGCAAAGAGCACGGAATAACTACAAAGCAAATTGAAATCTTAGCTAAACAAACTTCACCTTCGATTACTCAGTTAAATAGCGAAAGAAAAGCCGGTAAGACACCATACAGAGACCTGCCCTATAGCAAAGAAAATACCAAAAGAATCAAAGACCTTGTTTCAGAGGTGGAGGATAATTGCGAAAATCTCGTCGTACTCGGCATCGGCGGCTCCGCGCTGGGTAACATAGCTTTACAAACCGCGCTGAATTCATACATGCACAACATTGATGATGCCAAGCGGCACGGGCCGCGTCTATTTATTTTCGACAACGTTGACCCTGCACAGTTTGGTTCATTTTTGGATTGGATAGAAGATAAGCTCGACAAAACGATATTTAACGTTATAAGCAAGTCCGGCCAAACCGTAGAAACAGCAGCTCAATTTTTAATTGTTCGTCAACTGCTGCTTGATAGAATTGGTCCAGAAGGTCTGAAAAATCAAATCATTGTAACCACCGACGCAGAGAAAGGAACTCTGCGTAATATGGCCGACGAGGCAGGTTTCAAAACTCTTATTGTTCCCGAAGGTGTCGGCGGCAGATTCAGCGTCCTTAGCAATGTCGGATTATTTAGCGCTGCTATGTGTGGCATTGACATCAATTCGCTTCTGGCAGGCGCCCGCGATATGGATAAAAGAGTAAGCAGCGAGGATTTTTATAAAAATCCCGCTGCAATCATCGCAGCAATAAACTGGCACTACTATAATCGAGGTAAAAAGATTTCTGTAATGATGCCATACAGCTACCATTTGAAGGATTTGACCGACTGGTATCGCCAGCTCTGGGCAGAAAGTCTCGGCAAGGCCTATGCCCTTGACGGCAGTGAAGTGCATATCGGCCCAACGCCTGTAAAAGCACTCGGAGCAACCGACCAGCACAGCCAGGTACAGCTATACCGTGAAGGACCTAACGATAAACTGTTTACTTTCCTTCAGGTCGAAAATTTCAACAGAGACATTAAGATAGGCCCTGCTCCCGATTGCGCACCTGAGCTCGAGTATTTAGCCAATAAAGATTTGAGCGAACTGTTCAACAGCGAAAAGAAGGCAACTGAGTTCGCCCTTTTGGAAAGCAAACGTCCCTGCCTTACAATTGTTTTGCCCGAAGTAAACGCCTATGCGGTTGGCCAGTTTATTTATTTGTTCGAGGTAACAACCTCACTTGCCGGCGCCTTATTTGGCATCAATCCTTATGACCAGCCCGCTGTTGAGCTGGGTAAAGAAGCCACCTTCGCTCTTATGGGCAAGGATGGCAAAGAATACAAAGATTTAGCACAGCAAATCCGGTCCCTAACCGAAGTTGACAACGAGTTCCTGGTCTGATACATTTTGTTAACTTCGTTGTTTAAAAAATTAAAGGATTAACCGATGGATTATGCGGTGATAATGGCAGGCGGGACCGGCAAAAGATTATGGCCGCTGAGCCGGCAAAAACGCCCAAAACAAGTCCTGAAGCTTATCAATGGCCAAACACTTCTTCGCCGTTGTTTTGAGCGGCTATTGCCGATATTCGATACCAGAAACATTATTACCTTAACCAACGCCGGCTATGCAGACCTCGTCCGTGAGAATCTGCCGGAACTGCCCTACGATAACGTCATCGCAGAGCCGGCTGTTCGCGACACCACAGGTGCCATCAGCCTGGCAGCAACAATCCTGAACAAATATGACCCCCAAGCCACGATGGCAGTCGTCACCGCTGACCAGCTCATAGAACCGCCCGAGGCCTTACAGCAGGCCATCAAAGATGCTCTGGTCTTTATCAACAATAATCCGGATAACCTGCTCACTTTCGGTATCAAGCCGACCTTCCCAAGCACACAGCTCGGTTATATAAAATGCGGCTCCTGCCAAAAGTGCCCTGATTGTGAAAACACAATATACTCAGTAGATGCTTTTAAAGAAAAACCGGATGAAAAAACCGCAAAAGAATACCTTGCAACCGGCGAATTCTTATGGAACTCCGGCTTGTTCGTCTGGAAGGCAAAGACAATTCTGGACAATTTGGCAAAGTCTCTGCCGGAATCTATCGAACCTCTGCAACAAATCAAAACCGCCTGGGCCGGCCCGAACCAGCAGCAAATCCTCAAAGAGCAGTTCGTCAAACTGCCTAAAATCAGTATCGACTTTGCAGTTATGGAAAAAGCCGAGAATGTTTCAGTGATAAAGCTGGATTGTCGCTGGCTCGATATGGGCTCTTTTGCAGCGCTGGCAGATATTATCAGTTCTGATAAAGACAACAACATCGTCGTAGCCGGTATAAACGAGCTGCTCGGCTGCAAAAATTCTATCTTTGTTACCGAAGACACAGGCCATTTAATAGCTGCAATCGGCATGGAAAACATTGTCGTTGCTCACAGCCCCGATGCCACGCTGGTATGTCATATCAGCCAAACCGACAAAATAAAAGAGCTGCTTGACCTGATAAATCAGCACGGAAGAGAAAAATTCTTATAATCAACATAAATAGAAATGAGATATCTCGCAATCGATTATGGTACTAAGCGTACAGGTTTGGCAATCTGTGATTCGGCTGAAATCATCGCTTCACCCTTTGCTGTAATCGAGGGCCAAAAAGAGCTAATCAAAAAGATTGCAGATATAGTCGAAGCAGAAAACATCGAGGCCATTGTGCTGGGATTGCCTTTGAATATGGATGACTCCGAAGGTGCCCAGGCAAAACTTGTCCTGAAATTTGCTGAGCAGTTAAAACAACATATTAATAAACCCATCCACCTCCAGGATGAACGCCTCAGCAGCTTCGCGGCCGAGGATAAGTTAACCCAGGCCGATTTCCCAAAAGGTAAAAAAAGAAAAAAACGCATCGATGCCGTTGCTGCTTCAGAAATCTTAAAGGCCTTCCTTGAGCAAAAAAAATCCTAATAGCTTTCCAAATACAAAAAATTAGCTGTTTTTAAGCAAACAATTGCAGATAAAAGACCTTTTTGTTCTTGATTCATTACTACATTTTTATTAAAATAAACAATTATTAGAGGAGGTTATAACGTTGAGTAAGGCTGATAGTAACGAAAAAAACCATTCTAATACAGAACAAACCAAAGACCGTATTTTACGAGCAAAGGATATTATACCAGGTGAACCAAAAGGCAATTCGGAAAAAACCCCCAAATCAGCTAAAGACCGCTCAAACACCAAGAATGCCGGTAACATCCCTCAATTTGACCTGGCCGATGATATCATGGCAAAACACCGCGAAATAACTGCCATAAAAAGAAAGGCCCCTGCCAAAAAATTTGAAGCTCCGGGCATTAAACAACATGCCGAGCCGACTGCTGCTGCCATTGAACAAATAACACCCTCTTTATCAATCCAGCAAAAAATCGTCGCTGATATCGTTGCAAGAGATATCGAAAAACTATGTTGTGGTGATATTAACTGACCCCAAACATAGAACCTCAAGTACAAAGACAATATGGAGTAAAAAAAATTGCCGCCCGCAGAAAGAAAAGACAATCATTCGAC
This sequence comes from uncultured Pirellulales bacterium, assembly GCA_964461285.1. Lineage (GTDB taxonomy): Bacteria > Planctomycetota > Phycisphaerae > Sedimentisphaerales > Anaerobacaceae > CAZBWE01. The sequence continues at coordinate 14,799 of CAYWUO010000002.1, read as the reverse complement.
CTGTCTAAAAAGAAAAATGGCCTGTCGCATGCTTAAAGATGAAAGGCTCAATGTATGAATCGGACGCTCTGGAGATTTAGTCTTGAGATGTAAGATTTTTATTTTATTCTGCGTAGCTGCGGTTGTTTTTCCTCCCGCAGCAAACGTCACAACGGCAGCCAACTACACGCTGTTGAAGCGAATGACCCAAACTTGGCTGCTTGGTTCCGGCGATGTCGGTTATGACCAAACATGTGATTACTACCTCGATGATTTCGTGGACCTAAAGGACTTCGCCATTCTTGCTTATGTTTGGGAAACGGATGGCAACCTCTATTTTGTATCAGAAAGCATCGGCATTGACACTAATCCTGGCACATCTCACCAGCCTTTCAGGACTATACAAAAAGCCGCCAGCTTAATGGTTGCGGGCGATGCCTGCTTTATTCACCAGGGCGTCTATCGGGAAATGGTTACGCCAGCCAATTTGGGTACCGCAAAAAAACCAATACTTTTTCTTGCTTATCCGAACGAAAGTCCTATCGTCAGCGGCGCGAACCTGCTAACAGGCCCCTGGTCCGTCTACAGCGGTTCTATCTACAAAACTTCTATCTCAACACCTTCGGAAGACGCTCCGTTTAATCAGCTGTTCGCAGACCATCAGATGTACAATGAGGCGCGATGGCCAAATACAGGTGTGAATCAATTAGTGGATATGAATCGCGCCCATAGTGATGCAGGCACAGATGTAAATATCCTCATCGATGATGCACTGCCCCCCGGAGACTGGAATGATGCGACCGTGCATATCGTCCCCGGCAAAGAATGGATTAGTTTTACAAAAACCGTCAAAAATTATACGCCCGGCGTCAGTTTTACTTTCAGCGAAAACACCTGGTGGTATGAATCTTCGCACTATTTCCCCGAAGAGGGAGACCCTTACTGGCTTTTTGGCGCACTCGATGGACTGGATATAGCCACAGAATGGTGCCTGAAGAAAACCGGCCCGCAAAGCTATGACTGCTATCTCTGGTGCGAGGGTAACGACTCGCCGACTAATCATCTTATCGAAGTAAAAAAACGAAGCCACGCCTTTGATTTATCGAATAAAAGCTACATCCGCATCAAAGGCCTGCGAATCTTCGCAGCAGCAATATTGATGGAAAACTCCCAGAATTGCCTCATAGAAGACTGCCATATAAAATACGCTGACCATTTCACCCAATGCAACGGCTACAATACCTCTCATACTCCGAGTAAACATCAAAATCGCATGAGTGGCTCGGGCAACGAATGGAAAAAATGCAGCATCGTTTATTCCGCAGCCAACGGCATTTATGACCGTGGGCAGAACAACAAGGTGACAAACTGCATTATTCACGATGTTGATTATATAGCCACTTATGCCGGTGCTATATACGTGCATCCTGATGCAAACGGCGGCTTGTATACACAAAACACCTTGTACGACAGCGGCCGGTTTATCTTCTGGCACGAAGGCACTGATTTCGTATGCAGCTATAACAATATGCATCACTGCTCATGGCTGACAAGGGACTGCGGCATAACGTATAGCTGGGGCAACGATGGTGGCCGAGCTGTTATCTGCTACAATTATGCCCATGATACACTGGCATTGAGCTATCCAAAAGGCATCTACGTTGATAATGGCTGTTCTAACCTTACTATCCATCATAATCTTGTCTGGAACATTCCAGAAACCGGGATAATGATGAGCTGTCCAATCGATAACGTGCATTCCCTGAACAACACCATACTTGGAAGCTGCGACCATGCCTTTGGCTATTGGGGCACGCCGGAAGACCAGAGCACCTGCAGCGTCATTAACAATCTGCATAAATGCGATATCGGCAATTTTGCTCCGTTACCACCCGAATTACACCACAATGGCGACTACGAAATTAACCCTGACGGCACGTTAACCAGCGATTCAGGCGCCATTGACGCCGGCTATGTAATTCCCGGCATCACAGACGGCTACATCGGAGATGCTCCCGACATCGGCTGTTACGAATATGGCATAGAATCCTGGTCAGCCGGCGCCAATTGGCAAGAACCCGTATGGTAATTAATGCTTATGAAACAACTCTTTACTCCCCTGCTGATAAACACAGACTCAATCAGCAGCCTATTACATCCAAAAAAAAACCTTGACTTAAGACCCGTATTCGAATATACTGGTAACTATGATAACTTGCCCTGGCGTTGGTTATCCAAGAATAAACAAATTTTAATCCACGTTGTCGTTGCTACAATCGTGAAGGAAGGTTAAAAACAAGGCTAACGCAAATGGCCACAGACTCCGGAGTTCATAAAGATGCATCTCTCAAACAAAAAAAACACTATGTCAGTTTGTCCGAAAACAGGTAAAAAAATTAAACACAAAAGCAAATTCAACTGGATAAGGTGGTTATTTCCAATTACGGGATTATTAGCCCTGCTCTGGTTTCTAATACGAGTAATCCCCAAGCCATCAAGAGCCATGTACCCCTGCCAGCGGGTAGCATTTCCGCTTGCCTCGAGCTTTATCATCTGGCTCATAGGCATAATCGGCTCAGTCATAGCATATCGCAAAGCACAAAAGCATATAGCCAAGGCACGTTACGCTCTGGCGGTTGTATGCATAGTTATTAGTATCGGTTTTATCTGGATGGCTTCGAACAGTACAGATGAGAATCCGGCTTATGCCCACGAGCCAATCGTCCCCAACAGCCCGCTCGGCCAAGGCAAAGGGATTTACCCGGGACGGGTTGCGTGGATACACGATGCCAATGCCGCCAACTGGCCCGGCTCAGACGGCGACACGACCGGACCATTCTGGTATGAAGACACCTGCACCGACCAGGAGATTGTTAATGAAATGCTTTCGAAGGCACTTCGGGCCTTGACTGGCAGAAGCAGTGATGCAGATGCGTGGGACACGATATTCAAAAACTTCAATCAAAGAATGGGTAAGGGGTATGTTGGCTACACGGCAGGTGAAAAAATAGCAATAAAAGTTAATTTCGTATTGATGTATAGTGTCAACGATGGAGAGAAACCTGGTAGCTTCTGGGACTGCCGTCTTGACCAGATTGATAACTCGCCCCAGCTCGCTAGAGCGCTTCTGACGCAACTAATCGACTTAGCAGGTGTTAGTCCCGGTGATATAAGCATAGGTGACCCTACGCAGGGTATGCCCAATCACTGGTACGATATGGTTGAAGATGAATGTCCAGGAGTCGTTTATTTGACAAAACCGAATTATTCCCTTTATGGCAGGACGCCTGTGACCAACGACACTAGTGCTCCTTTTTACTGGAGCGACCCAGACACATCCCGCACAGAAGGCAAAACTCAGGACTATATCCCGACACACTTTTCCCGGGCAGATTACTTTATAAACTTACCAATCCTTAAAAGCCACAATAGCGCCGGAATAACTGCCTCCGGCAAAAACCACTATGGTTCCCTAAGGATACCCACTGCCCCTGGTTACTACGATATGCACTGGACCAGGCCACATTGTGCGGATACTCCTGTGTTACCCGAAGTTCCGGGGATAGGACATTACAGGGCTAATGTTGACCTGATGGGACATCCAAAATTAGGTGGCAAAACAATGCTGGTCTTGATTGACGGTCTCTACTCCGGTCGAAGCTGGGACTCTCGACCAATTCGATGGGATATGGAACCATTCAATGGTGATTGGCCAAGCAGTATCTTCCTGTCGCAGGACCAGGTTGCAGCCGACTCAGTGGCCTTCGATTTTATGGACAACGAATGGGATGCAAGCCCTACCAACATTAATGGACACCCGCAGATTTCCGGAACAGAAGATTATCTGCACGAGGCAGCCCTTATCCCTGACCCCTGTTCCGGGACAAATTATGACCCCAACAACGATGGCGGCCTAACCGAAAGCCTGGGTGTGCACGAACATTGGAATAACGCAACCGACAAACAATACAGCCGAAATCTCGACCCGGTTAACGGAACAGGTATCGAACTGGTAACCCAACCAGGCGTTGTCGGAGATTTTTATAGAGACGGGGTTGTGGACTTTAAAGATTTTGCCGTTTTCGCCGCAGCGTGGGGCAGCCAGCCCGGCGATGACAACTGGAATGTCGCCTGTGATATATCAACGCCCAGCGACGGTATAATCGACGTACTTGACCTCGCCGAATTCTGCGACGATTGGCTAAACGTCACTGTCGCCTGCCTGATTCAACCGGGAGCAACACTGCAGGAAGTCTACTCTGCGTCCGGCATCTTCTTCGAGGGACCAACATGGGACCCGGCCAGCAATAAGCTTTTTTTTTCGAGAAGAACCGGAATATATCAAATCTTACGGCTCGACTCACCCGGCAGCGTAACAGTCTGGATGAACAACTCACCTCAGACAAACGGGACGTTTCTCTCTCTGGATGGCCGACTGCTGACTGCCGACGAAAGTCCAAGGCAGATATCGAGTCATCGCATCGACCCCGGCGGTCCGGGCGATTCTCAGATACTTGCTGATTCGTCGGACGGCTTCTCAAAAAAACCCAACGACCTCTGCCAGTTGGCTAATGGAAATATTTACTTCACCACTCCCGACTGGGGTGCCGGTCCCACTAGCCAGGGAGTATATCTGCTCGAACCCGACGGTACGGTAACATTGGTGAAAAACGGCCTGTATCAGCCAAACGGCGTTATCGCCTCTCTCGACGGAACTAAACTCTACGTTGCCGAAAGCAGTAGCAGTAGTAATCCCAGCAGAGAACAATGGTGGATTTTTAACATTAATACCGACGGCACCCTGGACGCTGGCTCTGTGTTTTTCAAACCGGCAAGTCCGCCAAATCCCAGTAATGTCCCTGATGGCATGACCATTGACGAGCTGGGCAATTTATATTTCAGCGGCTTGGGTGGCGTCTGGATTGTCTCCCCGCAAGGCGAACTGCTGGAGTTCATTTCTGTGCCGCAATCAATCTCTAATGTTACCTTCGGCGGGCCGAACGGAAGAACACTATATATGACCTGCCAGGACAAAGTTTATAGTCTGGCCATGTGCGTCCGCGGAGGCAGACCTTAGAAACCTCTCTCTACAGGTGTGTTTAAAATACCTTATTGGCAGCTTATGCGGTGTTTTCAGCAAAAAAAATGCTCGCCCGTTTATCTTCTTGCAATCCTCACTTTTAATGTGTAGATTACCGATTTGATGCTATTTGGAGAGGTGGCCGAGTGGCTGAAGGCAACGGTTTGCTAAACCGTCGTATGGGTATAAACCCGTACCGCGGGTTCGAATCCCGCCCTCTCCGTTAGTGGTACACAGTATGTCAGTTTCACATATAATGCAGGTTACAAGCCCTTTTTTAATACGATACTGAATTTTATTGGCCTATCTGGTTGGCAATTGGTTCAAATTCCAGTATACACTTATCGCTCTCATTGTATCGACAAACTGCTTATAGTCTATTGCTTTTACAATGTAGCCAACAACTCCCAAATCATAACTTTCCAAAACGTTTTGTTCTGCATCAGATGTAGTTAATACCACCATTGGGATTCTTTTCAACGCCGGGTCAGCTTTTATTTCCCTTAGAAACTCGAAGCCATCCATCCTCGGCATATTCAAATCCAAAAGAATAATACAAGGTTTCGGATTAGCTTCGTCCCTTAAAAACTCTAATGCGTCATCACCATTCACTCTATGAACCAATTTGTTCCTAACTTTAAGGTCAGCAAGTGCTCTTTTAGTTGTAATTGCATCTAAATCGTCATCCTCAACTAATAGTATTGGCTTGGCGTTGCGCATTTATAAGCCCCACTTCTTGTTTTGGCAGTGTAAAGTAGAATGTGCTTCCTTTCCCTATCTCGGAAACGATATAAATTCTTCCACCATACATTTCAACAATTTTCTTTACTAACGTAAGGCCAACGCCGGTACTTTCAAACTCATCACGCGGCGATAACGTCTGGAACATTTGAAAAATCTTCTCAAAATGCCTTTCCTCAATCCCGGGGCCGTTATCAGCGACACTAAACTTCCAGAAACCGTTCTCTTCGATGCAGCCAATATTTATCTGGCCTTGTGGTTTATCTATATACTTCACAGCATTACTCAGTAGATTCTGGAACACCTGCATAATGCGGGTTTGTTCACATTCAATCGTAGGCAACTCATTTTCGATAGTGACTGTAATATCCTCCGGCGGTGCAATCAGGTCAATAACTTCCGGAATACGTTCATTCAGATTCACCATAACTTTTTCTTCTTCAACCCGTCCTACTCTCGAGTATTGAAGCACACCATCGATAAGGTTGTGCATTCGGTCAACTCTGCTTGTAAGCAAGTGCATCTGCTCTTTTCCGTCATCATCGAGCTTATCCACATAATCGGTTGTTATCCAATCGGCCAGAGTTTTAATACCACGCAGCGGCGCTTTCAAATCGTGCGAGACCACGTACGCAAAGTCCTTTAGCTCCTGATTAACCTTTTCTAATTCTTCAAGAAGTTGAGTCTGACGCTGCTCTGCCCTTTTGCGTACTGCGACCTCTTGATTGAGATTATCTATCGATGTAGTTGTCTTTTGCAGATAGTCCGCCATTTTATTAAAAGAATCGGCAAGGTAACCTAACTCATCTTTAGACGTTAGTTTCACTCTCTTACTCAAGTCTGTACTTGTTCTGATTTCCTCAATTGTGCCAATTAGTGTAGATAATGGTTTAGTTACAGAAATTGAAAGGGTGATTAGTAACAAAAATGTCGCGACGCTTAAAGATACCATAGCCGCAATAAAGCTGTATTGACGAAGCTCCTGTATCTTGCTTTCAATAAGGGCTGTGGGATATCCCACAATCACAACGATGCTTGAACCACTCGAACCATTCGAAAATTGTATTATTGTATTACAGTACTTTTTCCCATCAGCACCGGATGAGTAAGCTTCCTGCTGGTTACGCTTAAGCGCCTTGAGGATGTCCGGATTGGTTATCATAGTGTTGTTAAGTGACGGGTCATTGTGAAACAGAATATGGCCGTTTATTCGTGTCACCATAACGTAGGCCACATCTTTGTGTTTGCGCAGCACTTCCAAGCACTGCGTTTCAAATCCCTCGATATTATCGATGGTGATTCCGAGTCTCGATAATCTTTCTATCTGCGACATGAGCGTGTTAGCAACAACATCCATCTTCGACTGCAATGCAGCAGAATATTCTGTTCTGAACACACGGCTGGTAACGAATGTGTTTAAGCCCGTTGCAAGTAAAAAAGTTGCAACCACGATAATTAAAATTTTCGTACGAATTTTAAGTTTCATACTTAATTACCAGAGAAACTCTTTAACTACTTCAACCGTCAGCATTGTACCTGACTTTGGATTAAGGTTGAGCTTTCTGGCCCTGGCAAGGTTTATGATTGGAACACCCTTTTCCGTTGCTTCCATCGTATAACTGGCGGGGCTTCGGCCTTGGAGCAATATACCTTTGGCAATCTTACCGGCTGCCTGGCCCTGAGCGAAACCTGATACCGTAACTGCACATAGTGTTCCTTTATCAACCCGGTCTTTCCAAAAGCTGAAATCAGGCAAGGTGCTGTTTTCTACTGTCCAACGCTGGATTTGTTCTAACGATACATTGTCACCATTTTCATTTTTAAATTCAAAGACTCCAAGCATTCCCAGTGCATCTACCTTACCTTCTAAATCTTTCACTGTCTTCTTGTACTCCTCGAATGTGTTTATTACATAGTAATCTGTAATTTTTACGTCCTTTGGTAGTTTGCTTTCACTTTGCACCATTTTCTCCATCATAGAGACCCACATTTTGCCCGTGTCTGTGATTACAGCTATTCTCTGAATTGTTGGGTCAAGTTGTTTTAACAGCTGCACGCTCTGGACAAAGTGCATCCGTTCCAAAACGCCTGTTACGTTTTTACTCCCTGCAAATCCGTACTGCTCAGGTTCAGCATTGACTGCGCTGAAAACAAAAGGTATGTCCGTATTGACATAATGTTTCACAACATACTGCTGGGCATCGTCATCATTTGTGTAAACAAGGTCCGGCTTCCATGTATCGATTAGCTCCTTCGCCTGGGCCGCAACATTCAGTTTCCACTGCTCCGAGCTTTGACGTTTGGTGTCCATCTGAAAAACCTTGTATTCTACATCAAGGTCTCTTAATGCGTCTTTAAATCCCCGGAACTGACTATTCGTCCATTTCCATGGTGAATGATAACTCATAATATGCAGAATCTTGAATTGCTTCGCAGGCCGGACTGGTTCAGGCAAGACCGTCTTTTCAACCTTCTTGGGTTGTACTGCCCGGGATTCCCTGGGTGTTTCTTGCCAAAGAAGCAATGCCACAGCTATGGCGGCAATTCCAAGTAACACACTAAAAAATACAATTTTCCTGTTGTTGATATTGATTCTTAAATTACTCATTTTAAATCCCCTTTTTGTTTCTTTTCTTTCTGTTATTAACAATCATTAAAAAATACACTTCTATAGTTCTTTTAGAGAAGTATCTTGAGTCTGAAACCGGGAATCACGGCCGTATCGTTGGATGAATTTGTGCCTGGATTTAGCAGTGTCTGAATGTCGAGAGAAAGTGAACACCACTCTGCAATAAAAATCTTATAGTAGGCCTCAATAATAGTCTCTGTGTGTGTGGCGTTTTTGGCGCGTCTGAAATCCTGGTGAGTGATGCCCTGTGCAACTCCAAACCCCAGGACATCTTTACTACGCTGAGGGATAAGACCTTTGTAGTTCCCGCCTGCACTCCAGCAGTTGGAAAATTTGTTTACGCGTCCGTCGTTCCAGCCGTAACGGAAGAATGCTCCTAATTCTTCTGTGATGGCCTGGTCAAAGCTGACGCCATAGCCGATGTTGTCACGCTCGGCTCCTTTGCCGTCATATCTGGTCAGTGGTTGTGGGTTATACCAGACATCAAAACGATAATTGCCTTCGAGACCTTTATTGTTTTTGGTTTTTATTCCCACTTCGCCCATTGTTATGAAGTAGTCTTCGTCACGAAAGGCAGTGTTCAGGCCGGTTTCCGAGCGGATTCCCTGGGCATCAGTTACTCCAGCTGACACATAAAGCCGGTCTGATATAACGTATTTACCAAGGGCACCAATGGTATGATATCTATGGGGGAATGCCTGGTTTCTGGCAAGGGAGTGTGAGAAAAAGTCCCAGCTTCCATATTTGTTCTCGTCAAAATAAGAAGGAAAAGTTATTTTGCCGGCAGCTATCATTAGCTTGTTATTACAGAACATTTGTTCGAGATAAAGATTTGCCACATACAACATTTGTGTCTCATAAGCCGCCCAATCTAAGTTGAGTCTTGAGCCGACAAGAGGTGTAATTCCATTGGGAGGATTTCTGTCAGTATTACTACCCCTGGCCTTAAATATCACCTTGCCGCCTTTCCAGATTCTCTGTTTAATAGTCGCGTTCCACCAGAAAATATTTCGTCCCTTGCGAGCCCCCGGCCCATTGAGGATATGCTGGTGATGGTCATCCAGTAATATGCTTATGCTTGTGCCATATTTTTCTTCCATATGTCTCTTGAAACCTTTCCAAGATTCAATCGCGTCCGGAAGTATGGTGTAAGGCACATCTATATCCGCCGGCGAATACCTTATAATTGGCTTGAATATTTGTTCTATCCAGTTAGTTGAATCTTTACCGAATTCAGCCGGCGAAGATGATTCGACATTATCATTAGGCTCTTTACTAATTGGCTCGGACAAATTCATTTGTTCATTTGGGTCTTTTTGCTGTGCGAATAACTGCATGCCAAAGCCAAACACAATCAAAAATATCAGTTCAACTGTTAATAAACGTGTTAAACGATGTCTTTGTGTAAACATAATTTACCCCCATATAAAAAACTTGTTAGATACTTGCCATTCCTCGGCTCAACAGTTCCTGCGTACTGCTCCCGTGCTTTCCTAACCAATAGCTATTTTTAATTTGTAACCTTGGTGTTTACGGACAATACCACCCCATTATCTTGTTCTTAATTCTTCGGTGATACTTTTACTTCACTTAACATACTTATCCCCTTATCATAACCAGATGGAAAAAACCGATTTGCCAACTAAAACCTGAATTTCTACAGTGATATTATCGGCTATTGGTATTGGCAGAAGAAATTGCTAATTTTGTTAATAATTTGTCCAATAAAAATCCCATACAAGCATAGGCAAAAGTTATTTCCATGCGTTGCTTTTTAAAACTCGAAAACCTCTTCCCTGCTGGTTTATTTCTAATTCATGCTCATCACTTGACGTGTCTGAAATGATTTGTTTTTTAAAGCAGACTAAGTATTCTATTATCGCTAATAGCGATAGTTTTTAGAATATAATCGGTTACAGAAAAAGGCATATAGTACAATAATTCGTATTTTCAAAAATGCGCTGGAGATAAAACAACTGGGAAATACGACAGCATATTGACGCTTATAATCTGTTGAAAACAAGCGTTTTAAGGCAAAATTCCCGTTACCGGACTTCATATTGGCGCCTTTAATAGGTAGAGCAGAAGCTTTGGTTGCAGTTATTTAGGCAAAAATAAACCAAATATAAAGGTACTGACAAATGCAACGGCACTTTTTAACAAATATACCGGACCGCGAAAGGAGGCATATTATGTCAACGTTAAAATACACAGACAAATCCAAAATCACCTTGATAGTGTTGGCTTTGACCTTAATGCTGCTCGCTGAACCCGTCTTAGCGAAAAAAGCCCGCACTAAAAGCAGTAAATCGAGCCGAGGCAGGCAAAAAAGTCAGCAGGTTCAAAAGGCCCCTGCTGCACTAAAAAACCAACGGTCGCCAAATGTCCGTAAAACAACACCCAAGGTTACTTCCTCACAATCTGCTAAGTCTCGAACCAGATTAAGCAATTCAAGAAAACGGAACGACAATAGCTCAACAAGACAAGTTACACACAGCGTCCGCCAGCCAGGCAGGATAACAACAAGCCGTACTCCTACCTTGCCATCCAGAAGCACAACTAATACTCCCAGGTCTTTCGGCAGCTCTTTAAGCGAAAGAAAAGAACAAAAGGCAAATTCCAATGCAGCAAAACAAGTAACTGTAAGACCAGGCAACAGTATAAGCCCGGGCAGGACCCACAGCATCGGCAGTTCAATTAATAACAATAAGGCAACTGCCTCCACTATACGTAAACAACCGGTTATAAACTTAAGTAATCGTCAAAAGTTAAATATAACCAGGAACATCGGCGGTAAAATAAATAATAAAGAACCTTCTGTTTCTACTGCTCCAAAACAATTGCCGGTCCGTTCGAATAATCGAATAAATCAGGGCAAAACATCCCGTATTGCAGGCGCAATTACCAAGGGAAAAACGCTGGTTGCAAATGTGAAAAAACGGCTGGAACAAAACTCGAACAGAACAAAAAAACCGTCTATTCCAACGCCGTATAAAAAACCAGACGCAACCCGGGGTGACCGCATCAAGTCAGACAAAACTCCTCGCGGCAGCGATTCAAATAATAAACTGCGTGTTAATAGTGAGAGAAAATCCGCTCGTGATGGTAAGCGACAGCCTGATATCTTGAATACCAAGAAGAACAATGACAGAAATATTCTTAGAAAATCCAGAGAAACTGATAAAGCACACACGGGCAGAGCAAAAACCACAAAAAAACTCAAAAAAGCAGGCCAAAGAGCCCACGAAAGGTTATTGCCCAGCTCAAGATTAAGAAAAGCGGTCAGGGAAGATAGAAAACCTATGACGAATAGGAAGATACGTCACGATTTCGATAGAAGAGGCAAAACTCGTGTATTCCATCATGATAAAGTAAAGCACGTCCATCGCAATGAGCATGTTTACAGGGATTACCGTGACCGTATATGCCACAAAATAGTCCAGCCGAAGTATCGTTTTGTCGTACACTATAACTGCGGTCCGCGCCTCACGTTTCGGTATGTTTATCCTTATTATCTTCGCAGATACATCTTTGTCAATCTGGGCGGCTACTGGCCGGTAGAATACAGTTGTGTCCGCTATTACTGGTACGGCTGCCATCCATACTCGTGGTACGGCTACTACCCTATCGCCCGTGAAGTACAAACTGAAACATACAACTATTACACCTATAACTACTATTATGATACCGATGGTACCGTTGTAACCCAATCCACTGAGCTGCCCGATGGTATTCAGCCGGTTGACCACACTACCTTTGCAGACGTTCGCGAAAAGCTCGCCCAGGAGCAGGCCGCCGAACCCGATGAGCAGACTCTGGCAGATGTATATTTTGACGAGGCGGTCAAGGCATTTGAAGCCGATGATTATCAAACAGCTATCGAAAAGTTCGCCCAGGCAATGGAGCTGGCACCCGATGATATGATACTTCCTTTTGCCTACTCTCAGGCACTTGTTGCCAATGAGCAATACTCCGAGGCAGTGGAAATTCTTCGTACAGCTCTGGCAAAGGTTACACCTGAAAAAGAGGGCGTGTTTTACCCCCGTGGTCTTTATGCCGACGAAGAAGTTCTGTTTGAGCAAATCGACCGCCTTACAGAAAAAGCCGAACAATTCGCCTTTGATGCAGATTTGCAGCTTCTGCTGGGCTATCAACTGCTCGGCATAGGAGAAATTGACAAGGCCCTGGAGCCGCTGCAGCGGGCCGGCGAGGATTTGGAAAATGAAAATGCAGCGAAAATATTGCTTGAGCTTCTGATTAAAATCAAGACCTCCGAAATTAAATCCGAAGATGCAAATGCAGCCAAGGCCCCAATGGAAAGCAATGTCACAACCGAAATTCAAGCGTGCATTCCGAACAGCTTCGGAAAGACCATTTATATAACGGCCTTAGGTGCTTTAACAGCAGGAGCGAGTTTCAGTGGCTATTATATCTGGTGCTGATTGCCGCTCCAGATATATGTATAAACAGATTTTAAGAGACCTTTGAAATTTAATGGAGGTGTAAAATGGACAAAAACTTAGTGACAAATTTAATCGTGATAGCTGTAAGCCTCGGCCTTTTAGCCGCGGTCGGCTGTGAGAGCGGCGCTCAAACCGGCTCTGCCGTTGGTGCTTTAGCCGGGGCCGGCATTGGACAGTTAGCGGGCGGCGATACCGAAGCAACTCTGATAGGAGCAGCGGTAGGCGGCGCTGCAGGATATTTTGTGGGCAATGAAAGTGACAAGAAAGTCGCACAAGCCCAAAGAACCTGCATCCGTGAAGACATGAAATATGTTGCAGTCAATATTACGAACAGCAACGGCTCTGTCAGCCAGGTACGACTCAGAAAATATGGTGTTGGCTACGTCGGCACAAGAGGCGAATATTATGACCACATGCCAACTCAAAACGAGCTTAGACCTGTATACGGTTTTTAGATACCCGGCGACCTCTCGAATAACCGGATTTAAGCCGGTTAAAAAATGCCTTTCGAGCCCTGCTGGTCTTTTGAAACTTGTTTGTTGAGGAAATAGTGCTTTCGATGTATAATTTATTGTTACTTATGGTTAGTTACGTGCCTTTATAAATAAGGCAGGAGCTTCATAAATATCCTATTTCAGCAGAGAACAGAGACGCAAGAGTAAGAGGCTATGAACAAGCGGCTGCGAAACGCTTTGAAAGGACTCGCCAGCCCGGATATACAACGCCGGCGCCGGGCAATGGAGCCTTTTGTACGTGCTACATTCGAGATATTCATCAGGTACTTATATCGTTATCTTGGAAATGAAGTAGAGTGCGAGGATGTGTTAGAAGATGTTTACGCTGATATATGGGAGAACCTGAGCCGCTTGCGTAATGTTAAAACCGAGAAACAGCTTCTCAGAACCGTATATTTATATTATATGCGCAAACGCCTGAGGCAGGTTTACAACAGGATTAACCGGAATTTACATTTATCGCAAACACAGTTAAAAAACCTTGTTGCTCCGGATTTAGGTACTCTTGAGAAGATGTCCCAGGCTGAGCTTCAACAGGTCCTTCACCGGATGTTAAGCAAGCTCAAGGCACGAGAAAGAAGGGCAATAGAGCTCTGGATGGAAGGATTTTCTAACAGGGCAATCGCCAATGAGCTTAAAACCACGGTCGGGGCAGTTAAAATGCTTGAATTTAGAACCATATTGAAGCTGAAGAAGATGTTAAACAACTACTATTGTGAAGATTGATTATCTATTTTCCTACAGGAGGAAAAAAATGCCTGACGAAAACCGAGAAATCCAGGAATTACTAATTGATTACGCGGATGCCTTGCGTGACGGCTGTTTACCGGCCTTTCTGAAATCTCTTACACGCGCAGAAGCAAAGGCAATAGCTTCTTCTCGGCAGTTTCAGGATGCTACAGAAATTGCACGGATTCTAAATGGTGCCGGGTTTGCCGACAAGGCTGTAACCCCGAATGTAGGACTATTCATATCACGTGTCGATGCCAAGATTACATCTCGTCTGAAAAAAGCCAAAGCATCATCACGAGGCAAACGCACCACTCATACAAGAGATATGACTAAAGTAGAAAAGAAGGCCGAGAACTCGATATGATTTTGGACTGCTACCAGTGTTCATCCTGCTACTTTGAGGACAAGGAGCCGTCTTCGAGGATAGACCCCGCTACCATCTCACCACCACAACACAAATTGGTTTTTAGAAACGTGTTAGTGGTCTTTGTTTGTATGGAAATGTACGATAGCAAGCAGGAACTAAAAGAAGCAGTAGAAGAGTTTGCGTCGCTGTCAGAGCTTATAGGCAAAAGACCCATTGTACTTTGTCCAAACGTCCACTTATCGATTGATAAAGCACCTGAGAAGCAGGCTGTGTTCTTGATAAGTGAACTGGAA
>CAYWUO010000001.1:29042-38710 GCA_964461285.1 uncultured Pirellulales bacterium | reverse complement strand
TAATTTGTCTGGAGGCCTTGACTGTTTCGATTGCAAAATCCTTGTAGTGACCCTCGAAAAAGCGGTCTGTGGGATCTCCATTTTTGGGATCTGAATTACTCAAAAGAAATTTGGCGTCTTTAGAGTCGATTCGTTTGCAAAATTCAGATAATCTAAGTTGGTCGCGTTCACTAAAATCATCTTTGGAATAAGAAGTAAAACTTGCAGTTTGGCTGATTGGCCTATAAGGCGGATCTAAATAAACAAAGGTGTCAGCATCTATGTACTTTTCTGTCTTCTCAAAATCGTCACAGATTATATCTGATTTTGTCAGAACTTCTGAAACAGTGCTCAGTTTTTCCTCATCGCATATCGTAGGATTTTTATAGTCGCCAAAAGGAACGTTAAACTCGCCTTTTCTATTGACACGATACAGGCCATTAAAGCAGGTCTTGTTTAGGAATATCAACTTGGCGGGGTCACGGTCGCTATTAAATTTCGTCCGTATTTGGTAGTAAAAGTCCTTCCGAGATACCCTTTTTCTTTTGAATGTTTTTTCTAAAGATTTCAGTTCGGAGATTAAATCATCAACCTTACTTTTTATCACGTTATAGCAGGCAATTAAATCCGGATTTACGTCGAAAAGATAAAAATGCTTAATTTCAGGGAATTGACAGGCAATGTGGAAAAAAACGGCACCTCCGCCAACAAAAGGCTCAACATAAGTATCAATTTGGCCAGAGCGTATTTCATCCTTGGGCAGGCGTTTATCTATTTCGTCAATTAATTTGCCCTTGCCACCAGCCCATTTAAGGAATGGTTTAGCGGAGAGTGATTTTTCAGCAATTAAAGGCATTCCTGTCATCCATAACGAAATTGTTCGACTCCTTAACTTTTATACCAGCAAGTAAAGATGAAGTCAATGGACTAATTGGCACCAAAGAACGAGAAAATCTCCCAATAAATTGGGGGAAAAGTATAAAGCATTCCTCGCGTTGGCACCCCCACGTGAATATAAAGCATTCCTCGCGTAGAGAAAACCCCCCAATAAATTGGGGGGCTAAGTACATTTGGAATGGGAATTGACGTAATTAATTCTATTTTGTAAAGATTTCTGATCAAAACAATAACGCTTGTCAAATCCCTTTGTCCAGATTCGGCCTGCCAGGCCCATTTTACGAAGGTCGGCCTGAGCAGCATTTTTATAATGAGTGACAATCTCGCCAATTGGTTTGCGAATGTATTCAGCAACAATATGAATGTGGCTCGAAGATACTGATAAAGCATAAATTTTTTGATTTAACTGCCTGGACTTTTCGAATATTGCATCGGCAACCTGTCGGCGAAGGTTTTTTGAGAGTTTTATAGGTTTCTTCGAAAGTTTCTGTCTGTTTGAAACGTTAAGTGATTTATCTGAAGGACATATTTTTCCATTTTTGACAAAACCACGTTTGTCACCCTGCAGCCAAGTTCCGTAGGTTGTCCAGGTAACCATATATCCAATAGTTTCCGCCATAAAAGTATTATAATAAAAAGGAAATAAAAATAACAATTCTATACTTATTAATATTTAGCCCCCTAAATTTATTGAGTGGATTATTTTTCCCTGTCAAAGTTAAGCACCGCAAAATCACCGTGATATTTCTTCGCTGCCTTATCATATGCCTTTGCTGCTTCGATTTCAGATTCGAACAAGCCGAGATGAAAACGCTTTCCCCTGTAGCGGATTCTTGCACGCCACTTTTTTGCGTCTTTCTGCCAGTCGACGCCTATGAATTTGGAGGTTGAATTTACCCTGAACTTCCTGCGATGCCAGACGTTCTGAGTGTGAGTTGCAGGGCGGACATTGGCTTTTCGATTGTCCAGGCCATTATAGTTTATGTGGTCGGCATACATGCCATCAGGGATGTCAATGACGAGATTGTGCATATATGCGGATTTGCGGTTTTGAATTTCGTACATCGATATGTAACGGACGGCGTACCAGGTGGTCGGGCCTTTGCGGGCATACCATTTGTACTTACTCAGCCGAGCGTAATCCTCGGGGTCAACGATGGCGAACTTCTGCATCGATATAGGAATCTTTCTGAAAGGATAGCCGAAACGAAAGCGACGATAGAAAAGCACGAAGAAAAGAATCCGCCTATGAAACCAGGATTTAATGTCGAATTTATGACTTTGCTTCATCCGCCCCTTGTCCATCATCCATCATCCGCCATATACGGCCCCCTACTATTAGATGGGTTTGCACAAATGAGTCGAAAATCGGGAGATTTTTTAATGTGTGAAATTGCGTAAGTGCTTTTAAGAGAAGGAATTAAAAAAAAATTCAAATTTCGGATTTTTGCGCGCAACTATTTGCGTATTTGGTTGACGAATTTCTATAATTCTTTTTGTGTCAGATGGTTATAGCAATATTTTTTACATTCCCTTGTGAATACAAGACTTACAACCAATTTCGTATCTCGTGAAGCGTGAAGCGTATCTCGACACGTGAATGCGTAGATGCGTGGATGAGTAGAGGAGTTGAGAATTTAGAATGTAGAATTAAGAAATAAAAGATTGCCTAGGTGGATTCTAAAATGACTGGTTAATCGGTGAGTGGTTTGAAGAATTTTGGGGGCTTTTGGCTGAGGGTGTTGGATAAGGTTCCGAGTTTTTCGATAGTGCATTCGATAACATCACCCGGCTGAAGGAAATTTCCCGTGGCCATAGCGACGCCCGAAGGTGTGCCGGTGGCGATGACGTCGGCGGGTTCAAGTGTCACTATGTGGCTTAAAAATGAAACGGTATCGGCAACCGAATAAATCATCTGCGAGGTATTGGCCTTCTGGCGGACTTTGCCGTTGACTGTTAGCTGCAGAGCGAGGTTCTGGACATCCTCGATTTCGTCGGCGGTCAGCAGGTACGGGCCCATCGGGCAAAAGCCGTCGGACCACTTGCCGTTGAGCCAGTCGTAGAATTCGTCCCAGGGGCGCTGGGCGCGGCCTTCTTTGAAAGTTACGCTGCGGGCAGATACATCGTTGGCGATGGTGTAGCCGGCGACATAATCGAGGGCATCGTCCGGCGAGATGTTCTTGGCCTTTCTGCCAATGACAATTGCAAGCTCGATTTCGTAATCTATCTGCTCACTATAGTCCGGCCAGGGTATTTGTTCTTCGGGGCCGATGACAACGGTCGGCGGCATAAGAAACGGCCTCGGTACGGTTGTCTGGCGAGGAGAATGGGACAGGCCGAGGGCGAGGCCGGCTTCTTTGATGTGCTCGAAATAATTGCCGGCAAGCGCGAGGACCTTTGGCGGACGAGGGATTGGGGCGAGGAGCTTTACCTGGTCCGATGGAGTAAAAGAATCTGCCGATTTGGCAAGCTCTGCAAGCTGGCGGAGACAATCGGGTCCCCTCTCGAGAATATTCTTTACGCTGCGCGGCGGATTGGGGCCCGGCCAGATTGACGGGACATCCAAAACTGAATCGGCAGTAAGTATTCCGCAGGAAATTGCCTGGTTGCGTTGGTAAGTTATCAGTTTCATAAATCGTTTTGCAAATGCTAACCGGTTAAAACAATTTACCGCTATCGAGTATAAATGTCACGGGGCCGTCGTTGATACTATCAACGTGCATATATTCGCTGAAGACGCCCTTCTCGACGGTGACGCCCTTTTCGGCGACGAGGGCGATTGTCTTTTCGTAAAGCTGCTGAGCTAATTGCGGCTGGGCGGCGGCGTCAAAGCCGGGACGACGGCCCTTTCGACAATCGCCGTGAAGGGTGAAATTGCTGATTAGTAAAATGCTTCCGCCGACATCGATTACACTTCGATTCATTTTGCCCGCATCATCAGCAAAAATGCGGAGGTTCACGAGCTTATCAGCCAAAAATTCGGCGTCCTTTTCGGTGTCACCAACACCGACACTGAGATAGACCAAAAGACCTTTGTCAACTTTGCCTACCTGTCGGCCGCCAACTTCAACTTTTGCCTGCAAAACTCGCTGGATTACTGCTCGCATAATTTCCTCTATATAATTTTAAAACCACGGAACCGATGTTGCCCGCCGAATGTGCAGCTCATCAATATAGGCATTGCCCTTATGAGTCACGAGGTAGAGGACGAGCTCAGCGATTTCTTCGGGGAGCATAAGGTCTTCCTTTTTTAAATCCGGGCTGACCTCACTGAGCAGCCTGGTATCGACGCCGCCGGGACAAATCAAATGCACCCGGACGTTCGAACGATTAAGCTCCTCGGCCAACGATATTGTCATTCCGCGAATTGCATGCTTGGAGGCGGTATAGGCACTTTGAAGGGGATAGCCCTTGACGCCGACAACCGAAGCGATGTTAATGATGTAAACGGGGTCGGATTTTTTCAATAAGGGCAGGGCCTCTCTGCAAAGGATAAAAGGGGCACG
This sequence comes from uncultured Pirellulales bacterium, assembly GCA_964461285.1. Lineage (GTDB taxonomy): Bacteria > Planctomycetota > Phycisphaerae > Sedimentisphaerales > Anaerobacaceae > CAZBWE01. The sequence continues at coordinate 34,328 of CAYWUO010000001.1, read as the reverse complement.
CGAATTGACCGCAAAGCAGCGGTCCCAGTCTTCGGTCGCCGTCTCTTCTAATTTTGCCGAGTGGGTGACACCTGCATTATTTATGAGAATATCGAGACGGTTTAATTTGCCGTCGGTTACTTTAACGAGGTTTTTAATAGAATCCTGCTCGATGAGGTCGGTGACAACAATCTCTGGTCTGCCCCCTGCGGCTGATACCTGTTCGGCGGTTTGATTCAGCCCTTCGATTGAGCGTGCAGCAAGAACAACTGTCGCGGCCTGCCCGGCTAATGCGATGCTGATTGCCCGGCCGATTCCCCTGCTTGCGCCCGTTACAATTGCAACTTTGCCCTGCAAAACTTGCTGCATTTCGAGCTCCTTTCCTTCGGCCTTGCTCAGGACAGGCCCAAAATCACTCTGCAATTATAACCGAAGAGCAATGCTGCGTTCAATATTATTATGATTAACGGCGTCGAGAGCGAGAGCGATATTGCTGTGTTTCCTGATTCTGCAAAAGCAAAATCGATAATGCAATAACGAAACGCTTCATAAGATAATCTCTCGGTAAAATTAAAGGTTAATCAGAACATATTAGTTTTTTAAGTTGCTATTTAACAAACACATATATTTACGAACTATACACTTTACATTTTAACATACGGAGCAGGAAATTGTTCAAATTGTTTTTGATGTTTGTCTATCAAGCCTCCTCTGCGTATGCCAGACCAAGCATTTCAGTGATTCTATCGAATTCATCGAGGGAATGAAATTCGACTATAATCCTTCCTCTTTGACCGTTTTTGCGGGCTTCAATGGTTACCCTTGTTCCGAGGCGACTGCTGAGCTGGCTTTCGAGGTCCTGGATATGAGGCGGTTTTGAACGGACGGTTGTTTTGGCCTGGCCGGTGCTCGTGAGATATTTTCTGACGAGCCGTTCGACCTCTCGAACGCTTAGCCGCCCTGCCATAGAACGGTTCGCGAGCTTGCGGCGAAGCTCGTCAGTAGGCAAGGCGAGTATGGCCCGGGCGTGGCCCATAGATAGCTGGTCATCGGTTAACATCTGCTTTATTTCGTCGGGCAGGTCGAGCAGACGCAGATAGTTGGCGATTACGGAGCGGTCCTCGCCAAGGCGTTCGGCGGCTTCGGCCTGGGTCAGGGTAAAAGTGCTTAAATAATTTTGATATGCCTTTGCTCGCTCGAGGGAATTTAGATTGGAACGATGGATGTTTTCAATCAGTGCCAATTCGAGCAACTGCTGGTCTGTTGCCTGTCGAACCAGGGCAGGGATGGTTGCCAGAGATATTAACTTGGCAGCGCGGAACCTGCGTTCACCGGCTATTAACTGGAATTTCGGCCCGATTGGCCTGACAACGATAGGCTGAATTACGCCATTGGCTCTGATTGACTCTGCTAAATCGGCGAGCTCCTGCTCATTGAAAACTGTCCGTGCCTGATAGGGGTTCGGAGAAATATCATCGATGTTGATTCGCCGTAGCGATTCTCGTAAGTCTCTATCCAGTGGGAAGTTAGCATCTCCCGCACCATCAGATAACAGCTGATCGACCTCTTCGGGCTCTAATGTTATAGGACTTAAAAGCGATTGAATCCCCCTGCCGAGATGTCTTGGTCTTTCTCTTTGCTTATTCATAATAAACGCTCCTTCACAAAATTAACAATCTCCTGTTCAATACCGGAGCCGGGCACATAAAGAATCTTTTCTGCACCGGCTTAAATGTTACTTCGGAAATTTCGTTTGAAATTCTTCAGCTTAGATTTGCAAAAAAAGGGCTTTTTGAAAAAAAATGTTTCACGTGGAACGGTCTTAATTTACGATTCTTGATGCGTATATCCCCGCCTTCGCGGGGACAAGCGGGAGGAACCCACCTTCGAGATGCTGGATGCTTCCGCCTTCGCAAGAATAGAATGGCTATGGCGGACAAGCAGAGGACGGAGGACCCGGCTTCACCTTCGGCTACGCCGAGGCAAGAATCCTACCCGGCTTCGCTGATGGGCTTCGCCGAGGCAAGAATTCTAAACAATACCGAAATCCAAATTGCCAAATTTTCAAAACGAGATTTCCGCGGCCTTCCTCATTCGCCCCTTCTTCGCATAAAGCTACGAAGGGCTTCGGAGGATGGATGATGAACGAGGGATGACTGACGATGGACGAAGAAGGAAAAAATCCTAATATCTACCCGGCTTCGCTGATGGGCTTCGCCGAGGCAAGAATTCTAAACAATACCGAAATTCTAATGTTCAAGACAATATGTTGGAGGAACTGAGAATTTAGTTGGAGGGATTGGACTCAAGACACAAGACTACAGACCAAAGACAACAGACGAAGAGGCGATGCACTAATTAGATGCGACCTCGAACTCGATTATTGCGGGGTGGAAGGACTACAAAATAAATAAAAGAGCTAAGAATTTCTGAGATTGTATCGGCAGGGGGGTGAAATTGTGCATTTTGAGCGGTGTTTCACGTGAAACGATCTCGATTCTTCCGCCTTCGCTAAAAACAAGCTTCGGCGAGACGGGCGATGCTGGATGCTGGATATTCGATAATCGGTGCTTGATAATAGCGTTTTACATTTAGCGCTTATCGTGGAATGTATAAATAAAAGTTCGTTGGAAATACACCAAACAAAAGCGAATAGATATATAGGATTAGATAAGTTGAAATAGCCAAGTAGGGGGACATGGGCAAGTTAAGGCATAATGTTCTTGACTTTTAGTGTCCTATAATGTAAGGTATTTATAGCTTTTGATGTCAGGAGGTCACAGTTCGTGGAGATACGGAGATTTTCCCATACGTAAAACCTTTGATAAGCGGCGTAAATAAGATACTCTATATGGCGAAAAAATCAGCCACGAAAGCAAAAAGAAGACAGGAGACAGGAGACAGGAGGCAGAAAACAGAAGACAAAATAAGAAAACTAAAAATTCTTAATTCTACTTTGTGTCTTGGTGCCTTGGTGGCAAAAAACAAAAAGAGGGAGCGAAAATGAAAGCGAGAGCAAATATAAAAATCCGGCTGGTGATATTGGTAGTTATATTTGGGATGGGGCTGCAAGCTCGAGCCGGCTCAATAGTCGGATGGGGGAAAAAGGTCGTTGGTGTCAATTTAAACTGCGGCTTTGTGACTATAAGCGCAGGAAACTACCATAGTTTGGGAATAAATAGTGATGGATCTGTCGTTTCTTGGGGAGCTAACTCCCGTGGCCAGTGCAATATTCCTTTACCAAATACCGATTTTATCGCCATCGCAGCAGGATTGCAACATTCTCTTGCCCTCCGTTCGGATGGGACTATTATCGGCTGGGGCGACAATCATTATGGTCAGGCAAGCCCGCCTTCCGGAAACGATTTCATCGCCATAGCAGTAGCCCAGTGCCACAGTTTTGGTATCAAAAAAGGCGGCTCAATCGTTGCATGGGGAAGAAACTGGTATGGAGAATGCGATATACCATCTCCTAATACCGGCTTTAACGCTATTGCTGCAGGCCACGACCACACTCTTGGCCTGAAGGAAGATGGCTCCATTGTTGGCTGGGGAACATACAGAAATATCCCTTTACCAAATAACGATTTCATTGCCATCGCGGCAGGTAGGGATCACAGTCTGTGTCTAAAGAGTGATGGCTCTATCATCGCCTTGGGAGATAACTTTCAGGGCAAGTGCAATATCCCTTTACCAAATACCGATTTCATTGCAATCGCGGCAGGCATGGAACACAGTTTAGGCCTAAAGAGTGATGGCTCTATCGTTGCATGGGGAGATAATTCTTATGGCCAGTGCAATATCCCTTCGCAAAATACTGGCTTTATTGCTATTGCCGCAGGCGCATTCCACAGTATTGGCTTAAGGGAAGACGGCTCCATCGTAAGTTGGGGACGTAACCTCTCTGGCCAATGCAATATACCATCACCTAATAGCGGCTTTGTTGCAATTAGCGCAGCAGGGCACAGTTTGGGCCTAAAGAGAAACGGTTCGATTGTAGCATGGGAATCTTATCAGTTTAATATCCCCTCTCCTAATGCCGATTTCGTTGACATTAGCGCAGGAGGGGGGGAGCTTTCCAAGCATAGTTTAGGCCTTAAAAAAGATGGCTCGATTGTCGCATGGGGAGACGACAGCTTTGGACAAGCCACACCGCCGCTTGGCAATAATTTTGTAGCTACCGCTGCAGGGACGGGCCATAGCTTAGGCCTTAAAAGAGATGGCTCGATTGTCGCCTGGGGAGATAACAGTAATTACCAATGTAATATCCCTTTACCAAATACCGATTTCATTGACATCGCGGCAGGTATAGAACACAGTTTGGGCCTAAAGAGTAATGGATCTATCGTTGCATGGGGAATTAACAGAGCTGGCGAGTGCAACATCCCTGAGCCCAATATCGGCTTTGTTGCAATTAGCGCAGGAGCGTGGCGCAGTTTGGGCCTTAAAATAGATGGCTCGATTGTCGCATGGGGATCTTATCAGTTTAATATCCCTTCTCCTAATGCCGATTTCGTTGACATTAGCACAGGAGGGGGGTTTTTCCACGAGAATAATTTAGGCCTTAAAAAAGATGGTTCGATTGTCGCATGGGGAGAAGACAGCTTTGGACAAACCACACCACCGCTTGGCAATAATTTTGTAGCTATCGCTGCCGGAACAGGCTATTATCTTGCCTTAACGGGGACAAAGCCAAAGTTAGGGATCGCCAATAAAGAACGCATTGGCAGGACGCAGTTTGTATATGACTGTAATGCTAATTTTATAAATCTATATTCCTTCTCAGTAAAGAACCTTCAACTTGAGATGACCAAGGCACCGGAGAATATAACCATAATCGAGCCGTATGTTTCATTCGGCGATATTGAGTTCGGCAGCCGCCAGTCGTTTACCAGTACGGATACCTGCACCTTTATAGTTGACCGCGCAGAATTGATTGACCCGGACAAAATAGTCTGGAAGGTGAGATGCGAGAGGGCGGATACCGGTATGCCTATAGAATTAACGATTAACGGTGTTGATTCTTCGGGATTAGAAAGTATTAATGACGGTCTTACTGGTAATGGAATTTTTGAGGATCTGGCGGAGTTGGCTAGTCAATGGCTAGAAATTCCGGGGAGTCCTTCGGCAGATATTGCGCCGGAGCCGGATGGCGATGGCGTAGTAAACTTCCTTGACTTTGCGCTACTTGCAGAAAATTGGGGGAATTAAACAAAACCTATTTGTGTTATTCGGCGGCTTTTTTTGCGAGGGCGGCGGCGCCGATTATGCCGGCATCTTCGCCCAGTGTTGCAAAACAGATTTCCA
>CAYWUO010000001.1:0-28942 GCA_964461285.1 uncultured Pirellulales bacterium | reverse complement strand
GCGGCGGCGCCGATTATGCCGGCATCTTCGCCCAGTGTTGCAAAACAGATTTCCACAGTCTCCTTCTGCAATTTCCAGATGTGCTCGTTAAAATAATCCCTTATGCGATTCAATAAAATATCGCCTGCGGCAATCATACCGCCTGCAAAGACGATGCGCTTCGGCTCGGTAGTGTGCAGCATATTGATGCAGACAAGGGCGAGGGCCTTGGCGGTCTCATCGGTTATCTGTTTGGCTAATTTGTCGCCGGTTTTCAGGTGGTCGTAAACGTCCTTGCAGGTGATTTCGCCTTTTTCGTCGAGGACTTTTTTCAAACTTGACGGCTGGCCTTTTTCAACGGCCTCGGTCGCCCTTTTCGCAGTATTCGTTGCAGAGGAATATGCTTCAATGCAACCCCTCTGGCCACAATTGCACAGTCGGCCATCTGGATAGATTATGATATGGCCAAGCTCAGCGGCGTTGTCACCGACACCGGCAAGAAGTTTTCCTTTATTTACAATGCCGCCACCGATTCCTGTACCGAGTGTGAAAAAGACCATATCATCAACGTCTTTACCGGCACCGGCGGCGAATTCGCCGAAGCAGGCGACGTTGGCGTCGTTCTCGAAGACAATTGTTTTTCCGCCTAATCTGTCACTGAGCATCCGGCGGACAGGGACGTTTCTGAAGGAGGGGAAATTCGTTGCAGCTTCGATGATACCTTCGCTGTACCTGGCTGGGCCGGGACAGCCGAGACCAACGGCTGGTACATCGGCCATAGTAAAACCGGCTTCGGATACGCAACGCTCGGCAGCTCTGGTGATATTGTCTATTACCGCCTCGGCCGACTTTTGGACCTCGGTAGGGGCGGACACTTTGGCCAGGAGCTTCAACTGTGAATCAAAACAGCCGACCTTTATAAACGTTCCACCCAAGTCAATGCCGACAAAAACGTCGCTCATAATTATTCTCCAGGATTATAAAATTCAGTCACTGTATCCGTATGGATGTTTGTTATGCCATTTCCAGGCGGTTTCTACAATTTGTTCGAGCTTCGGAATTTCGGGTATCCATCCAAGCTCTCTCGCGGCTTTTGATGCATCCGAAGTTAAAACCGGCGAGTCGCCCGGGCGGGGTTCTGATTCTACAACCTTAAAATCCCTGCCGCTGACTTTCTTGACGGTATCAATAACCTCTTTTACCGAATAGCCGGTTCCATTGCCGAGGTTATAGATGAGCTCGGATTGCTGCTCGAGCTTATCCAGTGCCAGCAGATGCGCCCTGCATAAATCGTCAATGTGAATATAGTCACGGACACAGGTTCCATCGGGCGTTGGGTAACCAGTGCCATAGATACTGGCCTGCGGAAGCTTTCCCATTGCTGCCTGGATAACGCGTGGAATCAGATGAGATTCAGGACGATGGTCCTCGCCGAGGGTGCAGTCGCAGCCGGCACCTGCGGCGTTGAAATATCGCATAGAGGCATACCGCAATTTGCCGGCCTGATTTTGATAATGACACATCTTCTCAACGGCAAGCTTCGTCTGGCCGTAAGGATTAATCGGAACCGTCGGTGAATCTTCCGTAATCGGCACATTTTGGGGGATGCCGTAAACAGCGGCACTACTGCTGAAAATAAATTTCTCCACCGACATCTCCTGCATCGCAGAAAGTAAGTTCTGCGTGTTCGAGACATTGTTTCGGAAGTATTTGAGCGGCTCACGGATTGATTCGCCGACCTCGATAAAGGCGGCAAAGTGCATAACCGCTTCGATTTCGTATTTTCGAAGGGTCTTCGTGAGGAGCTGGTAATCAGCTAAATCGCCCCTGATAAACTCAGCAGATTCGGCCGCTGCAAGATGGCCTCTGCTAAGATTGTCAAAAACGAACGGCTCGTGGCCCTCGGCAATGAGCATAGCCGTCATATTACTGCCGATATATCCGGCACCACCACAGACAAGTACTCTCATATTTTATCTCGTATTTCGTTTCAAGCGTTATCGCTGTCACTTAAGGCGTTTTTCAATTTGCTTTAATATTTCAGTTTCAAGCTGTTTGTCCCGGCCCAGGCTGACCCAGGTGGCAGCAGCCTGCTGCTCAGGTCGCAGCTGAAGCACCTGCACCGACTTTGTGCCTTCAGTAAACATTCTATATGCTCGTGCGCTGGTGGTGGATTGGCGCTGTGGCAGAGACAATCGATATACCTGTGCATCGCAGTCGATACGAAGATTCTCCTGGTCCCGGCTGATATTTAATTCGACAATCCTTCTGATAGAGTGCAGGTTTGCCAAGGCGGCATTTTCAGGGCCGACGTTATCCTTGCGCCAGAACTCGAAGAACTGCGCGCCGGGCAGGGGGTCAGTTCTTATAAAGCCGGTCTCGGGGTCGGCTTTGTCAATAGTAAAACGCATATCAGCAAGAACGTCCTCAGCTAACTGCATTGCGCCGGCTTTATCCATATCCAGGACACAGATTTGCTCAACTACTTCATATTGCTGCTGTTCGGCACAGCCGGTCAGAATGAGTACACAGGTCATAAGTGCATAATAGAACAAGTCAGCTTTGAGTTTTTTACTATTCATTTCAGGTTCTCCTGAATCCTGCCTATTTGCGGACAAGTATCGGCTGATTATATACAGAGTGTGTTTTTAGCTCAAGAAGGAATTGCTTTTTTCAGATATAGCGGCTTTATGCAAGGCAAAAGAGATTATGGACAATTTTCGGCAAAGATGGCAAAATCAATGAAATCAACAAATCCGTTTCTGTCGAGGTCCTCTTTCAACAAAACTTCTTGATTAGGCCATTTGTCCGTGAATAGCCTCAAATCATTGTAATCTACAAAGCCATCATTATTCAAATCAGCGATATTGCCTACATCTGACAATGACATACTGGCCTGTGGTGTGCCGCCATAAGCACCCATATTGATGCGTTTTCCATTTGGCCATAATTCAGCTGTCCAGCCAGAAAAATTATTGCCTAAAGGATAGCCTGCATCAATGCACGGGCTTGTGTTTGCATCTGTCACCCAAATTTCGCTATTCGGATCCCATCGCCCGGCTTCGGATTGCAAGTGATAGTCACCATTGCTAATATCGGCAAAGTGCGGTTCTTCATCCATACTTAGCGGGAATCCTCCTGGGAACGGTCCTGGCCAGCCCCCCTGGATGTTACTGCACAATACTACCCCAGTATTTCCATCTTGCGTGTAGATTTGGTTAGGTGAATTGCCCCATATTATACAATTTATAATCCACATGTCCGTTATTTCTGTAAATAGAAAGTAAATTCCCCCGCCATTGCCGTATGAGGTGTTATCTGAGATTGTACAATTAGAAAGGTTTGCATCTCCATATTCACAATATATCGCTCCACCATAGCCGTTGCCATCATCACCGCTCGGTGGGACAAACGGAGGACTATCACCCCCATTGCCACCAGAGACTGTATTTCTGGAAATGATGCAGTTTTTTGCTAACAATTCGCTGTTGTAATCGCAATATACTGCACCACCATAAGCATTGCCACCATCACCGGCCTGTGTCGGCAAATCACCAAAAGCGTAACCACCATTGCCTCCAGAAGTGTTGTTATTGCAGACCGTAGAGTCCCTGATAGTCAATGTTCCATTCGTACCACAGCATATCCCTGCCCCGCAACCATCACCCCCATCTTCTGCATAATACCCCATACCACCACCAATGCCACCGTTACCACCCGAAGCCGTGTTATAAGCAATCAAACAGTTTTCAATTGTCGGATTGCTATTGGAGTCGCTATAGATAGCTCCGCCATAGCCATTGCCACCGGGACCAGAATCAGACATACTTATAGGTGTGCCGTCACAACCATGGCCACCAGCGGCCTCATTGTTGATGATAATGCAGTTGATAATTGTAGGATTGCTGTTTGAGGTGCAGTACAGTCCCCCACCATAAGCATCACCCCCAGTTTCACCAAAGCAATAACCACTCTCCCAACCGAAGGCACTATTATCAGAAATAATACAGTGTTCTATTGTTGGAGAAGACCCGATACAGTAAATTCCGCCGCCGTTATTATTATAGACATAACCATTGGTTATGGTAAAGCCGGAAACAACACTGTTTGCGTCCTCGCCGCTGTGGAACTTAAATCCACGGTGCAGCAGATTTTCACAGTCGATGATACAAGTTTCCGGCCCGCTTTCGCTGCACAGTGTGATCGACCTTCCGCTGAAGTCGATATCCCTGTTGCCGTTGCCTGTGTATGTGCCGGGCCGAACAATAACCGTGTGGCCATCAACTGCAGAGTCAATTCCTTTTTGGATAGTAGCAAAAGGATTTTCTGGTGAGCCATCGCCAGTTGTGTCATTGCCATCAGTCGCCACATAGATTGGTGTCTGCACAAGTGAAACTATAAGGTCGTTTACAATCGGACCAAAAGAAGACTGCACAGTTATCATCAGATGTCCATTGACTACTTCATATTCGTGAGCAGTATAGTCCAGCCAAACACCAGCTACAGTAAAGCCGGCGGGAATGAGGATGTCAAAGTAAGCTGTTGTTATTTTGTCATATATTGGAAAATACTTACCTGTACCTGATGCATAGAAGAAAATGAACTCATCCGGCCGTTTGATGAGATCGTGTTCATAATCGACTCGAAAGACAGCATAGGACGGAAAAGGGCCGAGCCATTCGAGCATGGGTATCGTCGGCAGCTCCGGCAGAATGGTCCAATACAGTTCGCTGCTCCAGTTCCAGGGTATCTCTATACCATCCTGCCAGGTACGGATGTTATCCGCATCAGGGGGTACGGGAAACAACATCGAAAGGACATCCATCGGTATATAGGTAAATGTAAAGTCGCCTGTGAACACAGCATGAAGTCCATCGCCTACCGGCGTAATCTCCATGTACATATCTTCTAAAGGCATCATCGCCGGCGGAGGTATAGGAATCGGGTTTGCGAGGCAGGGAACGGCTAAAAACAGGCATGTAAATGCAAAAATCAGCTTTCTCATTTTAATATGCTCCTGAGATATTCGCACTTAATTACTACATACCACAAACAACGGGTGAATTCAAGCAAAAAATGCTCTTATTTTTGCTTTTTCGGGGTCTGAAACTGTGAAGTTGGCGGTTAAAGATTAGCTTGTTGTAAGGCCGATATTGATATTATCACAGGCATAAAAGGATTTGCCGTATTTCCATTTTGTTAAGGAAGAGCAAAATGTTATCCTTCGGAATATTTTAATGCTCCCAACGCAGATACAGACTGTTAACGAAGCGATAGCAGCTTTACCTTTAGGGCAGAGCGTTAAGGGCTTTCTTGATTATCTCACCATTGAGGCGGGACTGTCAGAAAATACGGTTTTGGGCTATGGCCGCGACCTGAAAGCGTTTCTGAAATACTGCCAATCCAACAGGATTGGCCAGGTTCGGCTGATACAGCCGGGCCATATCCAAAAGTATCTACAAACCCTTTCCAAAGATGAAAAGAGCGAAAGTACGGTTAAACGCAGCCTTGTTGCTATAAGGATGTTCCTGAGATTCGGCAAACTAACCGGTCTTGTCAAGGACGACTTTACCTCGGTGCTTGACGGGCCGAAGCTATGGCAAAAACTGCCGACCATCTGCAGTAAAAATCAGGTTATTAGTCTCATAGAGGCACCTTCGCCAGATGAGCCGTTTTACTTTCGCGACAAGGCGATGCTGGAATTGCTCTATGCCACCGGTATACGGGCCAGCGAAGTGGCGGGACTGAAAATAAGCGATTTGAACTTTGATATCGGTTACCTTCGCTGCATAGGCAAGGGTAACAGAGAGCGGATAATCCCGGTAGGCAAGGCGGCCATCGCTGCAACGCTCGATTACCTTGAAAACTTACGTCCGAGATTGGCCAAGCCCGCTTCGACTCAGCGAGGCGAGCCGTTTAGCGGAGATTTTCTGCTGCTTTCGCGAACAGGCAGGGCTATGAGCCGTATTGAAATCTGGAGATTAGTTAAAAAGTACGCAATCCGTGCAGGTATGCCGAAGAATTTAACCGTGCACACATTGAGACATTGCTTTGCGACGCATTTGTTGACCGGCGGGGCGGATTTGCGAAGCATTCAGGAAATGCTTGGTCATGTGGATATAGCTACAACACAGATTTATACGCACGTTGACCAGGAGAGATTGCGAAAGATTCATAAGAAATACCATCCGCGACCGTAAATGGATTGACCTTTGCAGGCTTCGAGATTAGTATGACGGCAAAATTAATGGTCAGAATATTGTATAAGGCCTTTCGAATGAGCATAAGACAGCCATATCTGGTAATGCTTCTTTTACTGATAGGATGCCAAAAGGCTGGCGTCAGTCAGGACAAGGCCCTCGCCCATGCTCAGGAGGTAGCTTTGCCGGTCAACACAGTAACCGAAGAGACCGAGCTTGAGAAGGAATTGAAAATCTATAAGAGCACGCTGCTGGAAGGTAAAAATGAACAGATACGCATAGATGCAGCTACAGTAATGCTATTCAGCGAAAATCCATCGGCCAGGAAGGTCCTGCTGGATGTACTGAAGCAAACCGAAAATACCACAGCACGGGTAGCAGTATGCAAGGCATTGAGCCAAACAAGGATGGGTGCGGAACCTATAAAGAATAAAGAAGACTTTATTCAACCACTGCTCGATATATTGGCCACAGGTGACTGGTCCACGGCAAAATTGGCAGCAGAAGCAACCTTGATATTCGAGTACGAGCAAAAACAAGAGCCGATTGAAAGACTGATACGAGACCCATCCGTGGCATTGAAAACCAGATTGAACGCTATATATGCGCTGGAACTGCACCCTGATATGAGGGTGGCTATCACGCTTATCAGCTTACTTGACAATCCTGAGCCGCAGGTAGTTTCCGCGACGGAGAGAGCACTTGCTTCTATGGGAATACAGGCAGGCAAAGACGCCAAATCTCGAAAACGGGCCATAGAGAAACTCGAACGCGGGGGCCCTGAAGGATTCTATCAGAATTGGGTAACCCGGCAGCAAGAGCAACTACGCGAAATGAAAATCGAAGTGAACCTGCTGCAGGGGCTTTATCTATCAGCATTGGGCAAGTGGTACGATGGTATAAGCGACGATGCAGCAAAAGGTCAGTTCCTCGCCGAATATCTGCAAAGCCCCAAGTTAGTAGTGAGGTTGTGGGTGCTTGAGAAGGTTTATCAGTGGCGTGTGGCACCGGGAAAACCAAAATTGCCACCTGAGCTGGGACCTATTCTGGTTAACCTGGTCTCGGACGAGAATAGAGAAGTCCGTCTAAAAACCGCTCGTCTTCTATCTCTGACGGGAGAAATGAACTCGGCACAACATTTACTTGCCCAACTCGATGTAGAACAGGACGATGAGGTTAAAATGGAGATGTTCGTTGCGCTCGGCTACGCCTTTGTTCCCAATCCGATGAGCAAGATTCCGGTCGAGACAAGAAAACAGTCTCTTGAGTGGGCGGTGAAATATCTTGCAGAGCAAGACCCTGAAAAGGCACAAAAAGGTGCCGAAATAATGAAAAAGCTTCTTGAACAGAATGAATTGACATCGGCTGAAGTAGACAGGTACCTTGTACTTCTTGTAGAAAGATATCAAAAAGCCGAGGTTGAAGGGGACCTGCGCGGAGAATTGCTGAGCACAATGGCAGGTCTTTGTGCCCCGCAGAGCGCTCACAACGCTCAATCAAAGAAACTCTTCAAGCAATTATTCGAAGAATCACTAAGCGATAAAACAAACTTTGTTCGTGAAGCAGCAGTAGACGGGCTTATTTATATCGATAAAACACAAGCGTTGGAGAGATTGAAAAAAGATTTCATCAACGACCCGAGTCCAACAATAAGAAAGAAGCTCACAGACCTTGCCGGCGAGGTCGGCGGTGAAGTTGATTTGGTCTGGCTGTCAGAAAAAATAGGAGCGAATGCCGAGAGCGAGCCAACCTGGCAGGCGATGCTCAAAATATTCAGGCGATCAGATGCCGATGTTTTTAGCGTTTGGATTGACCAAATCGCCTCACAAGACAGCAATGTCGAACAGTCTGATGAGCAGAAAATATCCTTTCTCGAGATAGCAGAGCAAAAGGCAGTGGGGGAAAATAAATCAAAATTGCTCATAATTGTTCGACAGAAGCTGGCTAAACTCTATATTAAAAACAGTCAGTTCGAACGAGCAGCAGATTATTTAGGAATGCTTTACGCATCGGCCCAAGATAACGAAGAGAAAACATCGATTTTATCGGACTTATTAAATATATACCTGATTTGGCCGAGAATAGAACTTGCAGCCAAATTAATAGATAATTGCTTGCTGGAAAAAGACTTAGAACCCAATAGTGTTGTTATACTCTCAATCGACGATTATCTCAGCAATCCACCCACCGGAGCCGACCCTAACGAGATAATAAAAGCACTTATTGACGAAATTAAGCCGACCGAGGACAGGCCTCAGTGGGAAAAACATAAAAAGGACTGGAACGACCGCATCGAAAAATCCAACAAATCGCTGGAAACCGAGGAAAATGATATATAATCACTACTTCATATTGTAAAAAGACCTGTTTTTTGTACAAATTTGAATCAATAACAAACCAAATTGCATAAGAATATCTTCAAAAATAATAAAAAAAGCTAAAAATCAATTTTTCTAAATTTTTTTTATTTTTTATATTTGCCTTTTTACGATTATTCTTGTAAATTGCAGAGTTTATATAAAAAATGATTCAAAAAATCGATTCCTGTACACTTTTTATGTCTTTATGTGGTCAGGAATGGCCAGTGATAGAAATGTATCCAGAGACAATCTGGATGGGTAAATATGTTGTTTTCTGAGTTAATTGCCAGAGAGTAAAAGTAAATTGTATTATCGCTGCTGTAGCTCAGCTGGTAGAGCGCGTCCTTGGTAAGGACGAGGTCATGGGTCCGAATCCCATCAGCAGCTAAATGAAAACAGGCCAAGTCAAGAGGGCCAATAGCACAGGTAAAAAGTATTATTTCGCAGTACTTCTTAATGCGAGATATATTTGAGCTTGGCTTCGAGCTTATAAGAAGTTTGAAAATTAGTTTTCGGGGACAATAACTGGAATATAAATACTAACTCGGTACATTGGAGGTTTATATTAAGATGGCTAAGGCAGTATTTGAACGAACAAAACCACATATAAATATCGGAACGATCGGTCATATTGACCACGGCAAGACAACGCTAACAGTGGCAATCATGAAGCGATTAGCCCACACAAAGGGCAGCGGTAACATCAAGGAATTCGACGAGATTGACAATGCTCCGGAAGAAAAGGAGCGCGGCATAACGATAAATACGGCTCACGTTGAGTATGAAACAGACAAGCGTCACTATGCACACATTGATTGTCCCGGACACGCCGACTATATCAAAAATATGATTACCGGCGCAGCCCAGATGGACGGTACCATCCTTGTAGTAGCAGCGAACGACGGCCCTATGCCTCAGACCCGTGAGCACATTCTTCTTGCCCGTCAGGTCAATGTACCCAAAGTTGTAGTCTTCCTGAACAAGGTTGACCTTGTTGATGACCCTGAATTGCTCGAGTTGGTTGAACTGGAGATAAGAGAGCTATTGAGTAAATATGAATTTCCCGGTGATGATATTCCTATTATTAAAGGCTCTGCCCTTAAGGCAATGGAGGCAGAAGGCAAGGACGACGAGGTATGTAAATGCATCGATGAGTTGTTGGCAGCGGTAGATGATTACGTTCCAGTTCCTGAGCGTGACGTTGACAAACCGTTCCTTATGCCGATTGAAGACGTTTTCAGCATTAAAGGCCGTGGCACGGTTGGTACCGGCCGGGTTGATCGTGGTAAAGTCCGGGTTGGTGAGGAGATTGAAGTTGTTGGTCTTTCAAAAGAAACACGCAAGACCGTAGTTACCGGCGTAGAGATGTTTAATAAAACACTGAATGAGGGTCAAGCCGGCGATAACATCGGTTTGCTTTTGCGAGGCGTGGAAAAGAAAGATTTAGAACGAGGACAGGTAGTCGCGGCCCCCGGTAGTATTACACCCCATACGAAATTTTACGCAGAGGTTTACGTTCTAACCAAAGAAGAAGGCGGCCGTCATACACCGTTCTTCGCAGGCTACAAGCCACAGTTCTATTTCAGAACAACCGATGTAACCGGCTCAGTCGGCGCTCTAATGAGCAGAGAAGGTAAAAGTGCAGAGATGTGTATGCCGGGTGATAATATAGCAATGGAGGTGGAGATTATTTCCCCAATTGCTATGGAGGAGGGTCTTCGCTTCGCTATTCGTGAAGGCGGTCGAACAGTCGGGGCTGGTGTTGTAACGAAGATCCTTACCTGAGCATCTCCGAAAAACTGTTGAACACCAAAGTGTCAAATACACAGGTGTTCGTAGCATTTTAGGATGAATCCGTAAGGTCATCATCAGTATAAGGAGATAGTTCCGGCTTGCTAAATACATATTGCCGTACACAGGAATTATGGCTAAAAAGAAAAGTAAAAGAGAATATGTTTGGCTTGAGTGCAGCCAGTGCCATAGTAGAAACTATCGCACAAGTGTCAGTGTCGCAGAAGGCACACCCAAGCTAAAACTCAAAAAATATTGTAAAAACGAGCGTAAACATACAGACCATAAAATACGTCGTAAATAAAACTATCTCTACCTTGGTTTGACAATAGTAGAACAAACAGGCCAGTAGCTCAATTGGCAGAGCGTCGGTCTCCAAAACCGAAGGTTGGGGGTTCAATTCCCTCCTGGCCTGCTAATGTTGTATCCGGCTGTTCCATGCGACCAGATGCAACCAAGGTTAGGAGACAGGATAATTATGTTTGATATTTATAAACGTAGCCAAGGCAAATACACAAGGCTGTGCAGCGCTTTCGGGGCAGCAATAATCGCGGCACTTGGCTGTTTGCAGCTCTACAACAAACTGGAGGTCACCGACCTTGGACTGTGGATTGAAACTATGGTGCCAACCGGCTTATTTATTGCGTTGGCAATATTGATTTTCTGGTTGATAAATAAACCTTCAACAGCTAATTTTCTGATTGCCGCTGAAGGCGAGATGAAGAAGGTCAGCTGGTCAAGTAAAAAGGAAATAACAGTTTCGACAATTGTTGTTATCGTAGTAGTGATATTTATGGCCATTCTCCTTGGATTCACAGACTTGGTATTTGCACAGTTGTTTATGTGGATTTTGGGATAAAAACGGTAAATAAGGCAAAGATATGGAGTGGTACGTTTTACGAGTTGCAGCAAATAAGGAATTGCAGGTCAAAGAAACGCTTGCGCAGAAAATCCAACAGGATAACTTAACGGATATTATTGGCAGAGTAGAGGTTCCGGTAGAACGGATTAAGCGTATCCGCGGCAACAAGCAAACAGTTCAAAAACGTAAACTGTATCCCGGCTATGTCTTTATGGAGATGGAACCAACTGACGACGGCCGGGTACCGGAAAAGGCCTGGTTTATGATAAAAGGGACCTCCGGAGTCGGGGATTTCATAGGCACAGAAGGTATGCCCACTCCAATGAGGGATACGGACGTGGCAAAGATGCTGTTAGAGGCGGAAAAGCCCGAGGAGGCACCGAGCATCAAAGTCGAGTTTAACAAAGGCGATATGATTAAGATTCGCGAAGGCGCTTTTGAGAACTTCGAAGGTGTGGTCGATGAGATTGACTCTGAGCGTGGTATTGTGAAGGTAATTGTTACGATATTCGGCAGAAGTACTCCTCTGGATATAGAGTACTGGCAGATTGAAAAGGTGTAAATTTAGTATCTTATTCGAACAATAGCTACGAGATAAAAGGTTATGGCTAAAGAATTATTAGTAAAGATTAAATTGCAGGCGTCAGGCGGGCAAGCAACACCGGCACCGCCGATAGGACCGGCGTTAGGACAACATGGCGTTAATATCGGGCAGTTTGTTTCCCAGTTCAACGAGCGAACAAAAGAACTTAACGGGACGACCGTTCCGGTCGTGATAACCGTCTATAAGGATAAAAGTTTTACCTTCGAGGTCAAAAGTCCGCCCGCGGCAGTTCTGCTGAAACAGGCGGCTGAAATAGCCAAAGGCAGCAGCGTTCCAAATAAAGAAAAAGCCGGACAGGTTACAACAAAACAACTACGTAGAATCACCGAAACCAAATTCAAAGATTTAAACGCATACGATATGGAAAACGCAGAGAAGATTATCCGAGGCACCGCACAAAGTATGGGTATAGAAATTACAGAGAAATGATTTTCGATAATAGACAGAGCTATGGGACATAGAAGCAAAAGATATAAAAAAGAGTCGGAACAGGTCAGCAAAGAACCGGTTTCGCTGGCTGAGGCGGTTGAAAAAGTCAAGAATTTTAAGTCCGTCAAGTTTGACCAGAGCGTAGAATGTGTATTGCACCTCGGTATTGACCCGAAGCAGCCGGACCAGACAATTCGCGGCTCAATATCTTTGCCGCACGGAATCGGCAAGCAGAAAAAAGTAGTCGCCTTCTGTGAAGACCCAGACATCGAATCGGCTAAAAAGGCCGGTGCCATCGAGGCCGGATGTGACGAACTGATAAAAAAGATTTCCGATGGGTGGGCAGATTTTGATGTGGCTGTCGCCTCGCCAAAGGTAATGGGCAAAGTAGGCAAACTTGGCCGAATGCTCGGGCCCCAGGGCAAAATGCCTTCGCCTAAAAACGGGACCGTAACTGCTGACGTAATTACCGCAGTATCCGAATTTGCCGCAGGTAAAGTTGAGTTTAAAAACGATGCAGGCAGCAATGTCCATGCAGTGGTGGGCAAGCAGAGCTTTGAGGAAGAAAAGCTAATAGAAAATATCGAGGCGCTCATCTCACATATCAAAAGGATAAAACCATCATCGGCAAAAGGTGCATATATCAAGAAAATTAGTATATCCGCAACGATGAGCCCCGGCGTAAATGTTAACGTGTAAGGACAAAGTACGTAAGTCATAATTTCTTTTGTGATAGAGTGCTGATTTATTTGATTAGGTAAAAAAAATGAGCAAATATGTAAAAGGGTTGGTGCAGGCGGAGCTGGAAAAGAAGATTACCGACGAAGATATCAAAGATTTTCTGGTTGTCAGCACCAAAGGAGTCGGTGGAGTTGACAATAATCTGATGCGTGGCGAGCTTAAAGCGAAAAACATCAGATTATCAGTGGTTAAGAATTCTCTGTTCAAAAAAGTGTTGCAGAACCAAAAGATGGAAGCTGCAACAGCATTGTTTAGCGGGCCCTGCGTAATTGCTTACGGCGGTGACAGTATTGTTGATGTTGCAAAAGGGCTGGTTGAGTGGGCCAAGAAAGTGCCGGTTATAGAGATTAAAGGGGCCTTCCTGGAAGGCTCAGCCCTGAAGGCCGAGGCGGCAGAGGGTCTCTCAAAAATGCCAACGCGTTCCGAGCTTCAAGGCAAGATTGTTATCCTGATCCAGTCACCCGCTTCAAGGCTGGC
The DNA here is from genome assembly GCA_964461285.1 of uncultured Pirellulales bacterium. Classification (GTDB taxonomy): domain Bacteria; phylum Planctomycetota; class Phycisphaerae; order Sedimentisphaerales; family Anaerobacaceae; genus CAZBWE01. The sequence goes on along the minus strand of CAYWUO010000001.1, from coordinate 15,499 downwards.
CGGAATACTCGGCTCGCCTGCAGGGGTAATCGCAGGTTGTATAAAGACGATTATAGAAAAAGCTGAGAAACAAGCAGCTTAAATCATAGAGTAATGCCTGGTTGTCTTTTTATTAACGAGGTAAATATGAAAATATTGTTGTCTGTGTGGCTGTCCCTTCTACGGGTTAAACGAGACGGTGGAGTCTCGGCTACCACCAGGTGCTGACTAATAGGAGTTGGAAATGGCTAAAACTGAAGAAAAGGAACAAGCAAAGAACGAAGTAAAAGACGAGGCAAAAGAGCAACCGAAAGAGGAGGTAAAAGAAGAAGTAAAGAAGCCCAAAGAAACAAAGAAATGGAGCAGTGAAATCAAAAAGCTCGGCGACAAGATAGTCAGCCTGACATTGATGCAGGCCAAAGAGCTTGGCGATTATCTCAAGGATGAATATGATATTGAGCCGGCGGCAGGCGGCGCTGTTATGATGGCAGGGCCGGCAGCAGCAGGTGTATCGGCCGAAGAGGCAGAGGAAAAAACCAGCTTTGACGTAATTCTCAAAGCATTCGGCGATAAAAAGATTCAGGTCATCAAGGAGGTAAGAGCATTGACGAGCTTAGGATTAAAAGAGGCCAAAGACCTCGTTGATAATGTTCCCAAGCCGGTCAAAGAAGGACTGAGTAAAGAAGAGGCAGAGGCCGCCAAACAGAAGCTTGAGGCAGTCGGAGCAACAGTTGAAGTCGCGTGAAGAAATCAGTCTTTGATGAAGTGACAACAGCAAATAACAAGACTAATCGCTAAACTGTAACTACTCAAGTGTGAAGTGAGGTTTTGCCAATATCAATATTCAGTACTGCAAAAGCAATTAAGATATTTAGCATGGGAGATAGATAATGGTTGGAGCTGATAACGGTCAAACCGTTCGTAATTTCGGCAAAATCGATGATACTGTTGATGTGTCGGACCTTGTGGCAATACAAAAAGAAAGTTACGGACGTTTCCTGCAAAAAGACGTAACACCAACCAAAAGAAAATGTGTCGGCCTGGAAGGACTGTTCCGGGAGATATTCCCAATCGAGAGCTACGACAAAAAAATGGTGCTGGAATATCTCTGGTACGAACTGGAAAAGCCACACTATACGCCTACCCAGTGCCGACAATTACGGTTGATCTACGGCTACCCGTTAAAAATTTGCTGCAGACTACGTACCGCCCAGGGAGAAGACCTGGCTGAGCAGACAATATACATTGGTGAGATGCCGGTTATGGTAGGCGGCGGGGAGTTTATTATCAACGGGGCCGTGCGTGTAATTGTAAACCAGCTGCACAGAAGTCCGGGTGTTGACTTTCTCATCGAGAGCAAGGAAGGCGATAGAGTCCTGCACGGCGGCAGAATCATACCGGAAAGAGGAAGCTGGATAGAAATTGGCGTTACACACAAAGATATTCTGGTCGTTCGAATCGACCAGTCCAGCAAAATACCATCAACCATCTTTCTTCGGGCAATAAACCCGTCGTACGGTAAAACCGAGGACATCCTTCGTTTGTTTTTTCCGACAAAGACAATACCGGTGTCAAAAATAAAATCCACTATGTGGGCGGTTGAACCAGTTGTAGATAAAAAAACCGGAGAAGTTATCGTAAAATCCGGGACACAAATCAGCGACAGAGTCTCATTAATACAAAAAAGTAAAGTCAAGCGGTTGGAAGTCATCGAGGATATACGGGATACGATAATTCCAAACACGCTTGCTGAGGATGACTGTCAAAGCCATGAACAAGCCCAATTAAAGTTCTATATGAGGTTGAGGCCCGGCAATCCACCTAACCAGGAAAAAGCAAAAAGCTTCTTCAAAGAGAAATTTTTCGACTCAAACCGATACCGATTAGGCAAAGTCGGCAGATTCAGACTTAATCGTAAGTTCAAACAAAGCGTAGACGAAAATGAGATGACACTTCGTCCTGAGGACTTCCTCAATACGATGAAATATATAATGGCACTGCGAAACAATGAGGGAGAAGTGGATGATATCGACCATCTGGGTAACAGAAGACTGCGTACAATCGAGGAACTGGCTGCTGATGAAATCAGAAAAGGTCTGCTGAAGCTGCGAAAGACTGTTCAGGAACGAATGAGCTTAAGACAAAACTCAGAGGAACCGTTACGCGTTGCAGATTTGATAAATTCCAAAAGTGTGTCGAGCAGTATTAACTATTTCTTTGGCCGTGGCGAGTTGAGTCAGGTTGTTGACCAGACGAACGCTTTAAGCCAACTGACTCACGAGAGACGGCTGTCCGCTCTTGGGCCTGGTGGTTTGAACAGAAGACGCGCAGGCTTCGAAGTCCGAGATGTTCATATCAGTCATTACGGCAGAGTTTGTCCAATTGAAACGCCTGAAGGTACGAATATCGGTTTAATTTCCTCTTTAGCCGTGTTTGCGACAGTCGATGAATACGGTTTTCTTCTAACGCCATATCGCAAAGTCAAGAACAGCAAAGTTCTCGATGATGTTGACTACCTTCGTGCTGATGAAGAGATGAAGGCAATATTTGCCCCGCCGAGCGAGGTCGACCCAGAGACGGGTAAACTCAAGAAGGGGATGGTCCTGGCCAGGCAAAAAGGCGAGCTGTCCCATGTACCCAGCGATGAGGTTGACTATGTTGATATTTCACCGAAACAAACCGTTGGTGTTTCAGCTTCGCTTATACCATTTCTTGAGCACGATGATGCAAACCGAGCTTTAATGGGCTCGAATATGCAGCGACAGGCAGTTCCGCTTTTGAAAACAGAACAGGCCCTGGTTGGGACGGGAATGGAAAAAGTGGTCGGTCAAAACTCGAGTATGGTCATTCGTGCCGAAAGAGGCGGAGTCGTTACTTCCGTAGATGCAACCAAGATAGTTATAAACGAGACAGATGAATACAAACTCGAGAAATTTGAAGGATTAAATGAAAGAACGTGTCTTAATCAAAAACCCGTAGTCCAGCTTGGTAACAAGGTTAAGGCCGGCCAAATCATAGCAGACGGCGGCGGCACTTCTAACGGCGTACTTGCTCTTGGCAAAAATGTGCTTGTCGGTTTTGTATCATTTGACGGTTTTAATTTTGAAGATGCGATTATTGTCAGTGAAAGACTCCGCAAGGACGATAGCTTCACCAGTATTCATATCGACGAATTTACGGCCGAGATCCGCGAGACGCGGCTCGGTAAAGAAGAATTTACGCGCGATATTCCCAATGTCAGCGAAAGGGCGCTGCGAAACCTTGATGAATACGGGGCAGTCCACCCAGGTACAAGAGTCTGCACCGGCGATATCCTTGTAGGCAAAGTGGTACCCAAGAGCAAGACGGAACTTACTCCCGAGGAAAAGCTTCTGCACGCAATATTCGGCAGAGCCGGCGAGGACGTCAAGAATGACTCTCTTGAGCTTCCGAGCGGATATGAAGGTGTGGTAATAAAAACGGAACGATTCACGCGGCGTGGTGCCGGCAGCGAAGAGGAAAAGAAGCAACTGGCAGTTCAGATAAAACAGTATGAAAAAGATATGCACGCTAAAGAATGCACGACTTTCAGGCAAATGCTCGAAGCTATTCACAAGAAGCTAAAGGTCAATATCGTCGACTCAAATACCCGTCAAAAAGTCGGCGCCAGTACGGATGACGATGTTATTTATGAGCAAATAGAGAACTTCGATATTAAGTGGGTCAGGCCCGCAGCAGCCCGTGATGACGTTCAGAAAATTACAGATCAATACTTTGCCAAGATTACCGAGATACAAGAGGAAAAGAAGCAGAAAGTTGAGAGTATGAAACACGGCGATGAGCTTCCCAGCGGCGTGTTACAGATGGTAAGGATATATGTTGCAGTTAAACGGTCGCTATCAATTGGTGATAAAATGGCTGGTCGTCACGGCAACAAGGGAGTTATCGCAAAGATTATGCCCGAGGAGGACATGCCATTTCTCGAAGACGGCACGCCTCTGGATATATTGCTGAATCCTCTCGGAGTTCCGAGCCGAATGAATGTCGGCCAGATTCTCGAAACGCATCTTGGCTGGGTAGCCAAGGTTCTGGGATTTCAGGCAATTAGCCCGGTTTTCAATGGAGCCACTGAAGAAGATATCAGGAAATTGACCGCAGATGCTAACGAGCTTATGAAACAACGAGTAAAAGAGCTCGAAGAGAACAAGCAGCCCCCGCCGCACAACGAGTTTTTCATCAATATTAAAAACACGCTTAAAGCACAGATGTATGATGGAAGAACAGGCGAGCCATTCGACCAATGTGCTACTATCGGATACATCTATATGATGAAACTGCATCATCTTGTCGATGACAAGATTCACGCCAGAGCGACCGGGCCTTACAGTCTGATTACGCAACAGCCATTGGGTGGTAAGGCCAGAACAGGTGGGCAAAGGTTTGGTGAAATGGAGGTCTGGGCGCTGGAAGGATACGGTGCAGCTTATACACTTCAGGAAATGCTGACGGTCAAAAGTGATGATGTCGAAGGCAGAACAAAAATCTATGAATCAATGGTCAAGGGACGAAACGTCCTGGAAGCAGGAACTCCTTTGAGCTTTGATGTGTTGTGTAATGAAATAAGAGGATTAGGATTAAATATCCAGCTTGAAAAGAAACGGCTTGGAGGCATAACTCTATAATAGAACGGACTACCAAGAAAAACAAAATGTAAGGGGCTTTAAATGTCACAAAATATATACGATCGCATAAATGATTACGGTTCTGTCAAGATATCATTAGCCAGTCCAAATGATATTCGCAGCTGGTCGTTCGGCGAAGTTCGTAAGCCCGAGACAATAAACTACAGGACTTATCGACCTGAGAAAGACGGGCTATTCTGTGAGCGAATCTTTGGGCCAGAGCGGGATTGGGAATGCGCTTGTGGGAAATATAAAGGTACGAAGTATAAGGGGATAATTTGTGACCGCTGCGGTGTTAAAGTTACCCATAGTCGCGTTCGTCGAAAACGAATGGGCCATATCAATCTCGCTGCGCCGGTGGCGCACATCTGGTTCTTCAAGTCTATCCCGAATCGGATAGGAACACTGCTGGCAATGAAATCGGTTGACATAGAGAAAATCGGCTATTTCCAGGATTACGTCATTACCGACCCCGGACAAAGCCCACTCAAGTTAGGTCAACTGCTCAGCGAAGATGAGTTCAGAACCGCAACTGAAAAATACGGTAATCAATTCAAGGCCATGATGGGAGCTGACGCCCTCAGAGAACTGCTACAAAAATTAGATTTAGAAAAAACATCTATACAGCTCAAACAGGGAATTGATAAAACGAACAGCAAACAAAAAATAAAAGAACTAACCAAAAGACTCAAAGCCGTAAACGAAGTAAAATCCTCAAAAAACAAACCTGAATGGATGGTGCTTGATGTTATTCCCGTAATACCTCCGGAATTGCGACCTCTGGTACTGCTCGAAAGAGATAACTTCGCTACCAGCGATTTAAACGACCTCTATCGACGAATAATCAATCGGAATAACCGCCTTAAAAAACTCATCGACCTAAATGCTCCGGAGGTGATTATCCGAAACGAAAAACGTATGCTGCAACAGGCGGTCGATTCCCTGCTCGATAACGGACGATGCCGAAGGTCTGTCCTGGGAAGTAATAACCGGCCACTAAAGTCTTTGACGGATATGATAAAAGGAAAACAGGGTCGATTCCGTGAGAACCTTCTTGGAAAACGCGTAGATTACTCAGCCCGGTCCGTAATCGTAGTAGGACCGAACCTCAAGCTTCATCAATGCGGTCTTCCGAAGAAAATAGCTCTGGAATTGTACCAGCCATTTATTATTCGAAAACTCAAGCAACACGGCCTTGCCGATACGATAAAAAGCGCCAAGAGAATGATTGAGCGACGTGACGAACAGGTCTGGGATGTTCTGGAAGAAGTGATTCATCAACATCCCATCTTGCTCAACCGTGCTCCGACGCTGCATCGAATGGGTATTCAGGCCTTCGAGCCGGTACTTGTAGAAGGCAACGCCATTATGCTTCACCCATTAGCCTGCAAAGGTTTCAACGCTGACTTCGATGGGGACCAAATGGCTGTACATCTGCCCCTAAGCGTAGAGGCACAAGCGGAAACTAATATCCTGATGATGACTACAGCAAATATCTTTTCTCCGGCAAATGGGTCGCCTATGGTTGGTCCTTCACAAGATATGGTCATGGGTAACTATTATTTGACATATATGCATACAAGCAAACTTGAGCATCTCCAAAATATATTCGGAAATCCTTTTGAAGCTATTATGGCTTACGAATCGGGAAAGGTTAAATTGCAAACCAGGCTTAAAGTCAGGATTGATAAACTGCCGCTTGACGAGCTGCAGATATCAGCTGAAAGACAAAAATATACTATTACTGAACAAAAATACACAATTGAGACTACAGTCGGTCGATGCATATTCAACGATATTCTGCCTGCGGGGATGCCATTTTACAATATGACAATGTCTCAGAGGAGATTGAGCCGCGTCATTAGTGACTGCTTCGAATTCTCGGGTTCAGCTGAAACTATCGAGCTTCTTGATAAAATCAAAGATTTAGGTTTCAAGTATGCCACACTTGCAGGCCTGAGCTTTGGATTGACGGATTTGAAAATACCAGCACGAAAAAATGAGATTATCGAGAGCACGGAAAAGAAAGTTAGCAAGATATATAAAAACTACGACGAAGGCGTTTTGACGGAGGGTGAGAGGTATAATCAGGTTATCGATGCCTGGACCAATGCCCGCGTCGAGGTTACCAGTGAAATGATGCGTGGCCTTAAAGAAGATACCACCGAAGATGGCCTGCCGTATCTGAATCCCATTTTCCTTATGAGTGACTCAGGTGCCAGAGGGTCTGTTGACCAGATTCAGCAGCTTGCGGGTATGAGAGCTTTAATGGCAAAACCAAGCGGAGAGATTATTGAAACACCTATCAAATCAAACTTCCGAGAGGGACTGACTGTGCTTGAGTACTTTAGCTCAACTCACGGTGCCAGAAAGGGATTAGCTGATACAGCTTTAAAAACCGCAAACTCAGGGTATCTTACCAGAAAACTTATTGATGTCTCTCAGAATGTAATTATCATTGAAAGAGACTGCGGAACCCTACAGGGAATTACAAAAAGCACTATAAGCCGTGGTGAGCAGGCAGAGGTACCTTTTTCTGAACTTATAATAGGACGAACGGCAAGAGATAACATCAAAAATCCTATTACCGATGAAATGATTGTACGGGAAAACGAGATTATAACGGCCCAACAGGCTGAAAAAATAGAAGCTTTAGGGATTGATGCTATCAGAGTCAGAAGCACTCTAACCTGCGACAGCCCTTTCGGTGTATGCGCCAAGTGCTATGGCTGGGATATGAGTACCAGCAAATTAGTCGAAGAAGGGGCGGCAGTCGGCATAGTCGCCGCTCAATCAATAGGCGAACCAGGCACTCAATTGACTCTAAGAACTTTTCACACCGGAGGGGTTGCTGAAAGAGCTATACTCGAAAGAGAGCAAAAAGCAACTCAAAATGGAAAAGTACAGTACCGCGATATTAATGCTGTCAAATTAAAAACACACGACGGTACTATTCAAACTGTCGCTCTTAAACGAAATGGCGAGATAATTATTATTGATGAAAAGGAACGTGAGCTCGACAGGTTCAAAGTCCCGTATGGATCCACAGTGCTGATTGAGGACGAACAAACGGTTAAAATCAGCGAAGTTCTGTTCAGGTGGGACCCGCACCGGACCCCAATTTTGGCTGATGTGAAAGGCAGTATACGATTTGTAGACATTATCGAAGGAGAAACTATCGGTATTGAAGAAGAGCGAAAAGGACAGACAGGAAGACCTATAGTTATCGAACACAAAGGAGATAAACATCCTCAACTTATCATAGAAGATTCAGGCGGTAAGATACTCGACGTGCATTACTTACCGGCAGGTGCGAGGATAGAGGTTGACGAGGGTCAGCAGGTCCAGGCAGGTCAATTGCTTGCCCACCAGCCCAGAGCCACCGGCGGAACACAGGACATCACCGGGGGTCTGCCCAGAGTTACGGAAGTTTTTGAAGCCCGCAAACCCAAAGACCCGGCAGCAATGGCTGAGATTTCAGGACGCATCGAACTGCGAAGCGATAAACGTAAGGGCAAGATGACAATTATTATTCGCTCTGAATCCGGGATGGAAAAGGAACACCACGTTGCCCGCGACAGACACCTAAATGTGCACACCGGCGATTTCGTAGAGGCCGGAGATGCTTTGACAGATGGGCCGTTGGTTCCGCACGACATTCTACGAATTAAGGGCGAAGAAGCACTGCAGAGATATTTGATTGGAGAAATTCAAAACGTCTACCGCAGCCAAAATGTCACTATCAACGACAAACACATTGAAATCATTTGCGGTCAAATGATGCGAAAAATCGAAATTGAATCCGTAGGCGACAGCGCCTTTTTGCCGGGTGAGGTCGTCGACAAATTCGTATTCAGAAAAGAAAATGACCGATTAACTAACAGTACTAAGGTTGCAGATATTGGTGATTCAAGTGAATTAGAAGAAGGGCAAATTATCGATAAGAAAGAATTTGCCAATATCAACGAAAAGGTTGAGTCTTTGGGCGGTACAGGAGCAAAGGGCCGAAAACCAAAGCCCGCTACCGCGAAGACCCTGCTTTTAGGGATAACAAAAGCTTCGCTCTGGTCTGACAGCTTTATCGCAGCAGCAAGCTTCCAGGAAACAACAAAGGTCTTGACAGAGGCATCTTTAGCTGCTAAAGTTGATGAGCTTCACGGCCTAAAGGAAAATGTTATCCTTGGTCATTTAATACCAGCCGGTACGGCTTTTAAGCCGTATTTGGAAATGAAAGTCAAGCACCTTGCGGAAGCTCCTTTGCCGAAGGAGTTCGAAGAAGTAAAAGAAGTTAAAGAGGCCGAAGCAAAAGCAGAAGCCGCTATCAAGGAAGCATTGGGACTGAACGAGTAATTTAATAAATATACGACAAGAGACAAGAATTATGCCTACAATAAACCAATTAGTCAGACGACCAAGAGCAACGCGACTGACCTCGCCAAAGTCAAAATCGAAGCGCTCTAAGCGTGTATCTGATATCAGCGGTTCGCCGCAGAAAAGAGGTGTTTGCTTAATCGTAAGGACCCAGACACCCAAGAAGCCGAACTCCGCCTTACGGAAAGTCGCACGTGTCAGGTTGACTAACGGCAAAGAAGTTACAGCTTACATACCCGGCATTGACCATAATCTTCAAGAGCACAGCATCGTTCTGATCCGCGGAGGCCGTGTCAGGGACCTGCCAGGTGTGCGGTATCACGTCGTCCGCGGCGTGCTTGACAGTGCAGGAGTGACTAACCGCAAACAAGGCAGAAGCAAATACGGTGCAAAAAAAGTTAAGTAGCTCATTGTTTGTCGTCGAGTGTTCCTCGGCAAGCTATGAACCAAGGACTAATAAGATATGAAAAAATTTACTTCATCAAGTGAACAATTAAAGCCCGACCCGAAATATAACAACAAGCTGGTATCAAAGTTTATTAACTCTCTTATGTGGGACGGCAAAAAAAGCACTGCACAGATGGTTTTTTATGATGCTATGGATATAATATCTAAAAAAGTAACCGATGCTGAACCGCTCGAGGTATTTGAGAAGGCAGTAAATAACGTTAAGCCGCTGATAGAAGTCCGCAGCAGACGTATTGGTGGGGCAAGCTATCAGGTTCCGACGCAAATAAGCACGAAACGCCAGCAATCACTTGCCTTTAGGTGGATAATCCAGTCCATCAGGGGCAAGAAGGGTAAGCCTATACGCGAGCGTCTGGCCTCCGAGCTGATAGATGCCTACAACAAACACGGCGGAGCAATGACCATACGTGAGAATATTCATAGGATGGCTGATGCAAATAAGGCATTTGCTCACTTTGCCTGGTAAAAGTAGTCGTTAATAACTGCCACGGTGCGTTTAGAAAATTTCCGTGGCAGTTTTTTTGTTACCATTTTGCCTGCCGCCCCGACTTGTGTCGGAAGACGCGGGGGCGGGCAATGCGTGGCAAGATGGGGACCATGATAATTATAAATTAGTGAGTGGTTAATTAGTGAATGGTTAGTATCCGGTTAACATATCATTAATAATTAACAAAGTCGATAATGACGAGTACCCTAAAAAACCTTCGAAATATTGGAATTATGGCCCATATCGATGCCGGCAAAACAACGATAACCGAGCGAATACTCTATTACACAGGCAAGACCTACAAAATGGGAGAGGTACACGAAGGAACGGCTGTTATGGACTTTATGGAAGAGGAGCAAAAAAGAGGCATTACTATAACCAGCGCCGCAACAAAAAGCCCGTGGAAGGGCTTTGAAATAAACCTTATCGACACACCGGGGCACATCGACTTTACCGCTGAGGTTGAACGCTCTTTACGTGTTCTGGATGGCGCTGTAGCCGTATTTGATGGTAGTGAAGGCGTACAAGCTCAAAGTGAAACAGTCTGGAGGCAGGGACAAAAATATGACTTGCCTTGTCTTTGCTTCGTGAACAAGATGGACAAAATCGGCGCTGATTTCGAGATGTCCATTCAAAGCATTCGCGATAAACTCATTGCCAATCCAATATTAATGCAGCTTCCTATCGGGGCTGGAGAATTTTTTACCGGAATAATCGACTTGATTACAATGAAGGCGGTCTTCTACAAGACCGAAAAACTTGGAGCAACTTTCGAAGAAACTGATATTCCGCCTGAGCTGCAACAAGTTGCAGAAAAACACAGACACGAGATGATTGAGCTTGCAGCAGAACATGATGAAGAGATGCTGGACCTTTACATCCACGACAAGCCGATAAGCATCGAAACGATTAATATAGCGATAAGAAAGGCAACATTAGCGAACAAGCTTCATCCGGTTTTCGTGGGCTCGGCTTTGAAGTATATCGGCGTGCAAAGATTGCTTGACGGTGTCGTTGCGTATCTACCCTCTCCGCTGGATAAACCCGCCTTAGTGGGACATAAGCCTACCGATAAAGACAAAAAAATAACAATCAAATGCGACCGAAATGCCAGCCTTGCAGCGCTTGCATTTAAGATTACCGGTGACGTGCACGGCGATTTGACCTTTCTCAGGATTTATCAGGGTACACTCAGGCCGGGCAAAAGGGTATTAAATTCAAATCGCGATAAGCGAGAAAATATTACCAGAATATTTGAGATGCACGCCAAAGAGCGACAGATTCTGGACTCAGCCATCGCCGGCGATATCGTTGCAGTTGTGGGATTAAAGCAAACACTTACGGGCGATACGATTTGTGATACAAAAAATCCTGTTTGTTTGCCAAGTATCACGTTCCCCCAAACAGTTATGAGTATGTCGATAGAGCCCAGGACGTCAGCAGAAAAAGCCAAATTGGCAGATGCACTTGCCGACTTGAGACGCGAAGACCCGACCTTTGAGTGTAAAATAGACAGCGAAACAGGTCAGACAATAATCAAAGGGATGGGTGAACTTCACCTGGAAATCCTCCAGCATAAATTAGTAAGAGAAAAGGGCGTTGATGTCAGGATAAGCAAGCCAAGGGTGGCCTATAAGGAAGCTATCACAAAATCGGCCCAGGCAGAGGGCAAATTCATACGTCAAACAGGCGGTCGAGGACAATACGGCCATGTTGTTTTAATGATTGAGCCGTTGTTTACAGAACAAGGCCACTGGAGTCGCGATATTGAATTTGAGAGCAAAGCAGGAGCCGATATTGTACCGAGAGAGTACTTACCCGCGGTGCAAGAAGGGGCCAAGGATGCTCTGAGCAGCGGTGTTCTGGGAGGATTTCCTGTTATGGGAGTCAAAATTACGCTGATAGATGGGTCATTCCATTCGGTGGATTCCTCAGCTTTGGCTTTTGAACAAGCTGCTGCAATCGCAGTAGAAAAGGCGGCCAAAGATGCGGGGCCGGTTTTGCTTGAACCAATAATGCGGCTTCAAGTGTTAGTTCCGGAAGCTACGTTCGGGGCAGTCCAGGGCAATTTACTCGGGAAAAGGGGCATAATTACAGATTGTCGTATCCACGGTAATATGCGGGTAATTGACGCTAATGTGCCCCTGTCGGAGATGTCCGGATATTCCAGCGAAATAAGAAGTCTCACCGCAGGTAGAGGAAATTTCACGATGGAACCCCTGGCCTACGAGAAGGTTCCGGAGCAAAAAGCCAAGCAAATTATACTTTAAATAGGGCAAAATAGGCAATATGGGCCTATTAATTACAAAAACACGAAATTTGTCGAAATATTTTTCTACAAAATTAAAAATTTTTACCGAATTCCATTGTAATTATTAAATTAAGGTGGTAATCTTTAGGGTTTTCAGCCGTAGCGAGCATTGTCAAGGACGACTTTGCGTAATCCAGTAGGGCTGTGGCACATCTGTGATTAGATAGTCAAGGATGGTTTAAAAAGCAGTTTTGCATAAGTGTAGGGGTGTACCAAAGCCGGCAAACGGCTTTGGAAGGGCTGTAAAACGGTCCGAACCCAAAAATCACTAAGGAAGGCGAAGTTTTATTGATAATCGAAGAAATCATAATCGATTGTCAATACAAAGACCTTTCCTGCCCAAAATCAAACAATATAGATTTTGCGGATAAGAGAAAAACTATCTGCTAAGGGGAATTTTTATTTTGATTTTGGTTTGTAAGTTGATATATTGCAAGCTCTTATAAGTGTTAAAATTGTATAAATGAGCCAAAATGTTATACGTTTGGTAATTTTGCAGTGATTATTTCTGCAAAATTAAGGGCGTAGAGAGAAGTTATGGCTACAGAAACCGAACGAATAAGAATAAGAATGGAGGCCTACGACCACAGGGCTCTCGATGCGTCAGCCAAGGAAATAGTAGAGCACGCTCGAAAGACTAATGCCCGTGTCAGCGGTCCGGTTCCTCTGCCAACGCGCATAGAGAGATACACGGTTTTGCGAAGTCCCCACATCGACAAAAAATCGCGTGAGCAGTTTGAACTGAGGACCCACAAACGGCTGATTGAAATTCATGAAGCCAATGCACGGACAGTCGAAGTGCTGAATCGCCTGGTAGTACCTGCGGGAGTGTTTGTGCGTATTAAGGCCTAAGAAAACCAAACCAGATATTTTGGATTTTTATGGTTTAAGCTTAATGGCAATGTTATTGGGAAAAAAAGTTGGAATAACCCAGGTCTATGACGAATCGGGCAAATTATTACCCGTGACGGTCATACAGGCCGGCCCCTGTACCGTTATGCAGGTCAAAACGACCGAGACCGACGGATACAACGCAATCCAGTTTGGTTTCGAAGACGTGAAACATTCTCGCAGAAAAAAACCTCAAACAGGGCATTCCAAGAAAGCAAAAACAGAACCAAAGAAATTCATCAGAGAAATGCGACTGCCAAATGGTGACGAGCCGGAGTATAAAATTGGAGAATCTGTTACCGTATCGGTCTTCGCAGAGAACGAGTATGTCGATGTCGTAGGAACAAGTAAAGGCAAGGGTTTCGCCGGTGTAATGAAGCGGCATGGTTTTGGAGGTTTCCCGGCCTCGCACGGTACGGAACGAAAACACAGGGCACCCGGCTCAATCGCAAGTTTTGCCAGTGATGCCGGCCATGGCCCCGGCCCCAAGAAAGGAAAGAGAATGGCAGGACATATGGGTAACTGCCGCGTTACAACAAAAAACAATCGGCTTGTATCAATAGACAAAGAGAATAATTTATTAGTCGTCAAAGGTTCTGTCCCAGGCCCTGCCGGCGGCTACTGTGTCGTCCGCAGCGCCAAAACCCAAAAGACGAGCAGTGAAGGACGAGAGACGAAGTAATGATTGATTTGGCTGTTTATAACAAAGAAGGTCAGGAAGTCGACAGCTTAAAAGTCGACGAGTCGGTCTTTGGCAACTTGGTCAGGTATTCTCTGCTTAAGCAGGCGATTATTATGTATCACGACAACAAGCGTGTCGGAACAGCCACAACCAAAGGCAGAAGTATGGTATCCGGCTCTGGCAAAAAGCTCTTCAGGCAAAAAGGGACTGGTTTTGCGCGTGCTGGTAACCGCAGAACCGGCAAGCGTGTCGGGGGCGGTGTTACTTTTGCCAAAATAACAAGAGATTTCAGAAAGTGTATGCCTAAAAAACAAAGAAGACTGGCCAGAGACTCAGCAATATTGGCAAAACTTTTGAGCAATAACGTTGTGGTAGTTGATGAGCTGAATTTCGAAAAACCCAAAACCAAAGATTTCGTAAGTATCCTTAATAATTTGAAGATAGACCGCAGTTGCCTCGTGACGATTATCGATTATAATGAAGGTCTTTACAAATCAGCTAAAAATATTCCTAAAGTATCCGTGTTTGCCGTTGCTGAATTGAATGCCGGTGATATCTGCAGGTATCATAAAATGCTGTTTACCAAAGAGGCAATGATGACATTTCTAAACAGAGAGCAGCAGAAGAAAAGTAAAAAGGTATCGTAGTGGACGACTATAGCGTAATAATTCGGCCTATAATCACAGAACAGGGGACGCACCTTGCATCTACTAAAAGTGCATATCCCTTTGAAGTAAACAAAAGGGCCAACAAAATCCAAATAAAAAAGGCCGTGGAAACACTATACAATGTTAAGGTAAATAAAGTGAGAACAGCTAACCGCAGAGGCAAGCAGCGCCGCAGAGGCAGACACCTTGGTACCACAGCAAGCTGGAAAAAGGCAGTCGTATATTTAGAGCCGGATTATCATATAGATTTGTTCTAAATGTGTAAGAAAATCACAAATAAGGATTTCTAATGCTTAACAAAAAAACATTTCTATTTTCCGTTATTGTTTTGGCTATGGTTTCGATTGCAAATGCAGAATTGATATTAACAATCAACGGACTTGATGCGACAAATAGGCCGCTGGAAATAGCAGGCAAAAATAATCTTGTAATTGCCGTTGCAGGAAAAAGTGATGTTAGAAAACAAGACATATCGGTTACCTGCGATAATGGAAAGCTCGAACCTTTGAAAAAACCGTATATGTATCTCTTTACCTTTACCGGTAAATCGGGGGTAGGCACCGTTAGTCTCAACGTTGCAACGGATGTTGTTTATAAGCTTATTCTTTTATACGTTCCTGAAAAAAATACTGTTATCGTATTCGGCGTGGATGAACAGACCCTTAAAGCATCGCAGTTACAACCTGAGTCGCAGCCACAACTTGAACAACAGATTTCTGTTTCACAAACTGCTGAATCTGAAAAAACCTATTTTTCAAGTTTGTCTGCGAGCCAAACAATCGCGATTGATAGCTTTCCCGAGCCCAATTTGTATCCTGATATAAACAGCGATAATATAGTCAACTTTTTTGATTTTGCTATGTTCGCTAATAACTGGCAAAAATCGGGAAGTGGACTCGATGGCGATTTTGACGATAGCGGAGCCATTGATAACAATGACCTGGCGATATTTGCGTATTTCTGGCTGAACGGCCCGCATCC